>JANQPS010000320.1 GCA_028285365.1 Thermoanaerobaculia bacterium
GTTGGGCCTCTTCGAACACTGCGCCTTCGATACATCCACCGCTGACCGAGCCGGACATCGAGCCGTCCTCGGCAATCGCCATCTTGGCGCCGAGGGGACGCGGCGATGATCCAGCGGTCTTGATCACCGTGGCAAGAGCTACGGGTTTGGACTCGCCTAACCAGCGTTGGATGTCGTCGATCACGTCGAGCATGGCGCCTCTCTCTCTCTCTCTCTCTCTCTCTCTCTGTACTCTCTCTCTCTCTCTCTGTACTCTCTCTCGGGTGGTTCAGGTTACTGGGTGTAACAGTGATTTTGGACCGGGGGCTTCGAGCGCTCGTGAGCTGTGGCGACCTTGTCGGTCGTGCTGCTGAGTTCACGGTGAACCGGTAGACGCTGTCCCTCGCTTGATCTAGTCACCAACGTCGCGCAGCTCCGTCGTGCTGCTGTTGCCGACTCGGTCGGTGGCTTCGATGATGATGCGATCGCCGCTCTCAGCTCGTCTGACGGTGATCTGAAGGACTCCGACGCCGGTGTCGGCGGCGCTGATCGCCACTTCGTCGCCGTAACACTCCTCGAGGTCTTCATGGCTCAGGCAGTGGTTGGCCAGAGTGCGCAGGCGGATCTCGAAAGGCTCCCTCATGGAGTGGACCGGACCCTGCTCGACAGGGCGCCACTCGACGCCGTTGAGTGACCAGAAGACGCTGTGCTCGCCGCGATCGAAAGCCCGCGGGTCGAAGGGCGCCTGCGGAGCTCTCCGACCCCAGAGCCAGAACCTCTTGCGGGGGCGCTTCTTCGGGGGCTCGACGACCGGTGGTGCAGTTCGCCTCTCGACCTCGAGGGTCGGCGGGTCTGCGTCGACGTCGAACGAGACGATCCGCGACTCGGAGCGCAGATCGGCTTCGTTGGTGGCAACGATTCGAACGTCGTAGCTGCCGGTCGGCAGTCCGTCGCCGATCTCGCGCCGCTCCCCGTTGATCTCCAGCCAGCTCTCGATCTCGGTGTCCGGATCGTCGGCTGAGCTGGAGAGACTCGGAACCGGGCCAAACGTCGAGCGCCCTGCGATCTTGACTCCGGTGGCCGTGAGACCGATGTCGACGTTGGGCGGCGTGGTGTCGACGACCCGTGGAGTGTCGGTGACGACAAAACGTGTTGGCGTCGTTACGAATCCGTCCAGGCCGCTGGCCGAGGTTGC
The DNA here is from genome assembly GCA_028285365.1 of Thermoanaerobaculia bacterium. GTDB lineage: Bacteria > Acidobacteriota > Thermoanaerobaculia > Multivoradales > Multivoraceae > JANQPS01. The sequence goes on from JANQPS010000320.1 coordinate 1,175, forward strand.
GTTGACACGCCAGTAGTACGTCCCGACCCCGGGGCTCGCCACCTGCCAGGAGGTTTGGTCGAGCCCGGCAACGCGAGCCTGGAGCTCGCCGCAACGTGCATCGCGGCAGAGCTCGACGGTGTAGCCGTCCACGTCACCGTCGGGGGCGCTCCAGTCCAGATCGATCTGAGGCTCGCTGGCGGCGATCTCGTCTTCCGGGCTAGGTCCGACGACAGCAGGAGCATCCAGGAGTCTCTCGGGCTGCGGCGGCTCGTCGCCTTCGACGACGGCTCCGCTGCCTTGTTCGAGACGGATCTCCTGACCTCCGTTGCTGAAGCTGAGCTCACCCTGGTAGACCCCGACCTTCGACTTGCCGTCGTCGGTTCGAGCAGCCCTCGAACTGACGGTCTCGGAGTTGCTGAGACTCAGTCGCGAGTTCCCCATGACGATCTCGACGTCGCTCGGAGTGGCCCCGGGACGCGCCAGGCTGCTGAGGTCGGCCTGGCCGCGGACCAGCTCGACCCCACGACTTCTCGGAGTGCTCAGACGGCCTTTGATGTCGCGCAGAAAGACCAGCGACTCTTCGGTGATGACGAGCGTGGTGCCGTCGCCGAACTCGAGCTCGGCGGATCCGCCGCGATCGGTTCGAGTGGCGTCGCTCTCGACCAGCAGGTCCCCGGTCTGCGGCGGCACCCACTCGAGGGGCGCGGGCTGCTGAAGCACTGGCCCCGAGTGTTTGATCACCTGAGCCGCAGCGGGAGGATCTTCTGGATCGATCAAGACCTTGACCCTGTCACCGGGGCGGAGCCTGCGCGGCTCGACGCCGGGATTGAGGTCGAGGTTCTTGGGCCAGATCCGGTAGGTTCCCAGGTAGCGCTCGGTGAGCTCGCTGAGCGTGTCGCCTGGCCGGATGATGTGGGTGCCGGGCTCGAGGCCCTCCAGCAGAGACGGATCAACCTCGCCAGGTTGCTGGGCCGCCGCGGCGTGGGTGACCAGCAGGGCGAGAAGAAGGAGCGAACCGAGGGTTAGAGGGTTCCCTCGCGAGACCGTCTGGCGATACTTGATGGGAGTCTTGAAGTCTTGAGCCATTGGCCGAAATCGTCCTCTTTGCGAGTAGACCCTCGTTTCGGTGTCGATGATATCGACGACCCGGGTCTCGTAGGAGCCTGCCACACATGTCCTCGTTCCCGCACCAGTCTGGCGAAGTGCTCCTGGACTTCTCGTGCGGCGGGGCGTTCGCCCGGTTCGCGAGACAACAGAGACTCCACCAGTCGGGCGAGCTCGTCGTCGATGCCTTCGCAGGCGAAGCGCAGAGGCTTGAACCGCCCCGAGGTCGTCCGACGCAGCGTCTCCGGAATCGAAGCTCCCTGGAACGGCAGCTCGCCGGTCAGGCATTCGTAGAGGACGATGCCCAGCGAGAAGACATCGGAGGACGCATCCGCCGGCTCTCCCTGGAGTAGTTCCGGAGCAATGTAACCGGGCGTACCGTAGACGACGTTGTCCGCTGGCCGGTTGGCGTCGATGAGCTCTGCGAGGCCGAAGTCGGTGACCTTGATCGACCCGTCGTAGCCGAGGAGGACGTTCGGCGACTTGATGTCCCGGTGCATGATGCCTTCGTCGTGCGCAGCCACCAGGGCGTCAGCGATGGCCTCGCCCACCGGCGTCACCTGGTCCAGCGACAGGGGACCGCGACGCAGGTGACGCTCGAGGGTGATGCCGTCGACGAGCTCCATTGCCACGAAGGCCGCGCTCGGCGAGTCTTCGACGTCGTAGACACCGACGACGTTGGGATGGTTGAGCTTGGCGACGGTGGCCGCCTCCTCGACGAGTGAGCCGACCCGCTCCTGAATCGTGTCGTCGTCGGTAGGACCTTTCAAGCGGATCGTCTTGAGAGCCACTTCGCGACGCAGCTTCGGGTCGTAGCCCCTGAAGACCGAGCCCATGCCACCGCGTCCGAGCATCCTCAGCACCTGGTAGCGCCCCAGGAAGACCTCGTTGACCGCTTCGGTGTCTTCGAGCTGCTCTTCGAGGGCCTTGAAGGTGTGCTCGAGGCCCCCGACCAGGTCGTCCGACCCGACGTTGACCTGGGCGAGCTCGGATTGCATGTTGAGAAGACGCCTGAGAGGGCGAACGAAGCTGCCGTAGGTCAGGGACAACAGGCCGAGAACCATCGCGGCCGCCACGGCGAGTGTCGCGGTCGCGGACCGCCTCATGCGCAA
>JANQPS010000327.1 GCA_028285365.1 Thermoanaerobaculia bacterium
TGGAGGGCGAGGAAGCTCGCTTGCTTGTGCTTCTTTGCCTCGACGCCGGCCTCCGCTTCGGCGAGGCGATCGGGCTGCGCTGTGAGAGAGCGACCGTTCGAGCTCGCCCGCTCTTGGTGCTCTCCGCTTCCCCGCCGCGAGGCCGGGATTCCTGGACGCACAGAGCTCGACGAGGGTCGTCCTCGGTAGAGCCCCACGCCACGTGCCCCCAGCGCAGCCCGATCGCCTCGCCGAAGCGGAGGCCGGCGTCGAGGCAAAGAAGCACAAGCAAGCGAGCTTCCTCGCCCTCCACTTCGGCGGCGCGGAGCAGCGCCTCGATTTCCTCGGGCGACTCGATCGGAGCCCGCAGATCGCGGTCGGCTTCCGCCCGTTCCTTCTTCGTGCGCCCGCGGCGGGCGATCAACTGACGGAAAGCGGTCACGGGCTCAGACTCGATCAGCCCGAGGTCCCGGGCCAGGCCGAACACGCCCGCGACCGCGTCGAGGTAGTTGCGCCCGGTCTTGCTCGAGCGTCGACCCTCGATCTGCTCGGCCCACCACATGCGTAGGTCGGGCTCCCGGATCGCGTCCAAGCGCCTCGGGCCGAAGAAGGAGAGCACCGGACCGTCAGGGCGCAGGATGATCGCGCGCTCCTTGAGCGTGGTTGTCGCGAGTCGCTCGCGCTCGCTCTCCAGGTAGCGGGGCGCCATCTCCTCAAAGCGTGGCACTTCCACGCTCTCGAGGAAGACCGTTCCTCCGCCGCGTGCGCGCTCGATCGCATCCCGCACGGCGGCGGCTTCGTTCCAGTCGTCGGTCTTCGTGCTAATGCGGAAGTTCCGTCCTCCGGCACGGCTCTGGTACCAGATCACGTTGCCGCGAGCGTAGAGGTTTCGGTACTTGCGGCCCTTAGGCTTAGGCTTCACGCGTTCTCCTTGTCGATCCACGTTCGCGAGAGCATTCGCAACGGGTTGATCTCGCGCATCTCCAGCGCCCACCTGAGCGCTCTCTTCCTGCCTTCGATGCGCGACTTTGTTCCCGCGATCTGGCGCTCGAGTACCTCTCGCCGCTGCGCCGTGTAGGGCTCACCCTTCCTGCTGCCGGAGCGGTACACGCCCTCGCGCAAAAGCGTCGCGGCGCGATCTAGGCTCGACCTCTCGGAGTCGATTCGGTCCCGCGTATGAGTGATCTCTCGATCGCAGGCTTCGAGTAGCGCGTCACGGTCAATTTTTCGGACGCCCCTAACCCACAAGGAGAACAGGATCCGGTCCTTGTCCCTACGAGTGGGGTGACCCTGATTTCGCGATGACATGAAGTACCCGAACTCATCGGCCATCGCGTACGTGAGGTTCCGGATCTCGCCTCGGCGAGCGTCGTCGAACCACTCCGAACCGTTCGGACCTTTGACTCTGTCCGGGTGGTTCGACTGCTCGATGTACGGGCGGAGCTGGGTCTGGAACACCCTGGGCCAAGTGCTGAGATCCCGCAGCCAACGACGTTTCGCGTCGGCGATCCGCCCGGGGAGCGCCGCAAGCTCGCGCTCCTTTCGAATCCTGTTTCGTTCTGAACGCTCGTGAACGCGGGTCGCGAACCGCCGGCGGCCTGCGGCGTAGGACAGAAGCACAGCCATAGCCTCTCCTTTTCGTGTACGTACAATATAACCAGCTACGGACTCTGGCTTCAAGCGCTTTTGCGTGTACGTACGGAAGGCTATAGTTCGAAAAATGGGGAAGAGAGGGCGCAAGCCGAAGCCGCTGGCGGAGAAGCTGCGGAACCGAATCGCGGTAAACTTGAACGACAAGGAATACGTCGGGCTAGTCGCCCTTGCGGAAGAAGCAGGTGAGACACCTCCGATGTACGCCCGGCTCGTACTCGCCCGCCATATCTCCCGGCGGACGGCGAAACGATCGCAATAGACCCACAGCGACCCCAAAGGTTGGAGGAACCATGGACCGGCCATACGAAGCCGTGGCAGTCGCGAACTGGTTCTTGGATCGCGCACGCCAGACCGAAACCACCATGACGCAGATGAAGCTGCACAAGCTCATCTACTTCGCACATGGTTGGGCGCTGGGCTTCACTCAAAAGCCGCTGATCAGCGAAGAGATCGAGGCATGGGACTATGGCCCAGTAGTCCCAAGCGTCTACCACAAGTTCAAACATCACGGGGCTGACCCGATCACCGAACTCGCCGAAGATGTTGTCTTTCCGTCGGGTCGCATGGAGATCGGTTACCCGAGCGTTCCAGCCGAAGACGAGCAGGCAACCCAGCTCTTGGATCTCGTCTGGGATGTCTACGGCTCCCTGACCGCGGCAAGGCTGTCGTACCTCACGCACCTTGAGAACACTCCCTGGTCGCTTACTCGAAGGGAGTTCGGCAACACACGCGGCGTCGGTATCCGCAACGAAGAGATCAAGGACTACTTCGTTCATCGACTCCGTGAGAGCGAGACCCCCGGTGCCGAACGATAATGACAAGCCGTTCCTCCAACTGTCCGACGCGATACGTGCCCTCGCCGAGCTCTCGGCCCAGGTCCCTGAGGACTCTTCAAAACTGGAAGTCGACGGCGAGAGAAGAGACTTCGAGAACCTCCGAAGGCGGGAAGATCTACTAACCGAAGAAGTCGGCGTTCGTGTCAAAAACCTCAAACAAGATGTCGCGCTCAGGAAGACCTACTCCAACAGGATCTTCTGGCTGATCGTCGCTTGGGTGTCCGGATTGGGAGTGCTCCTAACCGCGCAGTTCTTCGCCGCTCGCATGGGACTGGAGCGATTCCCAAAGGAGACGATGATAGCCCTCCTTGCCACGACGTCGGTGAACGTCATCGGACTCCTTCACATCGTTGCTCGTTACGTGTTTCCATCAGGCAATTCCGAAAGCGACAACAGCTAGGGGCCAGCACGCCCCCCCCCTGAGGAATGGCCGATGAGCTACGAACACGAGAAAGCGCTCCTCCGAGCAGCGGAACGCATGGGGCAATGGATCGAAGAGGCGGGACGTGTCAATCCGGAACAGTCCGTCCCCGCGAGCGTTTGGATCGAAGTTCGGAATGCGGCGGCCGAGGTCGTCGCTCACGCTGCTGAGTTGATCGACGAAGCCGAAGACTCCGGTCAAGCGCATTGACACCTCAGGGCACGGAGGGAGAGTGGGAGGTGCCGACCATTGAGGTCGACTCGTGGTCGGAGTTCCTCGCTCGAGTCCAATATCTCCAAGCAGCCGCTCGACCGCGGATAAGTCCTACGGGTTTCTCGTACTCCGACGTTCTGTTTCGGGGTGTATCGGATCACACCTTCGAGCTGAGCACGACTCTCGAACGGTATGGCGCTACCGGCATGCCAGTCACCAACTACTACCTCGCAGTTAGCGACATGAAGGTCGAGCTTGAGGCGTTTTCGGACAGGCTCTGGGAAATACCGGAATACACGGCCTACCACGGCACTCTTGGAGCTGTGCGGATTCACGAGAGCCCCATCACGCCAGAAGTAGCTGGCTATCTGGTGCACTTGCGACATCACGGCTTCCCTTCGCCGTTGCTTGACTGGACGGAGTCGCCGTATGTGGCTGCTTACTTTGCGTTTAGATCGAAGGCGGAACAAAAGCCCGACCGGCCTGAGAGAAGAGTGGCGATCTGGGCGTACCAGGAGGTTAGGGGCGGCTTGAAGCAGACCACTGTCGGACCGCGGATCTTCACACTTGGTTCCTCCGGGCGAACCCACCAGCGTCACTTTTTGCAACATAGTCAGTACACAGTCGCTGTCACAAGAGAGGGCTCCGGCATGAGGTACTGCCCGCACCGCGAGGCATTCCAAGAGAGCGAACACATGCCCTCCGTCGTGACCGAAGACCGACATGACGCGCGCTTCAAACAAGATCGAGCGTGCAGATTCGTGCTCCCTGCTTCTCTTCGAGACGAAGCTCTCGACTATCTGCGTCTCCACAACGTGACGGCGAACTCCCTGTTCCCCTCGGAGGAGGCCTTGATGGAGACGTTGGCTTTCAAGAACCTCGATCGTGGGAAGCTGTACAAGATCATGAAGCAGGTTGGTCCGACGGAAAACTCGAGCTAGCGCTGACCTGCCCCCCGAAAACTGGACCAGATAGGATGAGAGTTCTCCGTTCCAAAACGAAGGGAGAACGAAGGTGCGGAAGAGCCGATACAGCGAGGAGCAGATCATCCGGATCTTGCAGCGGGTCGAGCACGGCGAGAAGGCCGTGGACGTGATCCGCGAGGAAGGGATCAGCCAGGAGACGTTCTATCGCTGGCGCCGCAAGTACGGCGGGATGGAAGTGTCGGACGCGAAGAAGATGCGCCAGCTCGAGGAAGAGAACCGGCGACTGAAG
>JANQPS010000352.1 GCA_028285365.1 Thermoanaerobaculia bacterium
ACGCCCAGGTTCCACTGACCCTTGACGGGGTCGAACTGCTTGTCCGGCACGTAGAGGTTCGACATCTCGAGTGCAGGGATGTAGACGAGTCCGGTGTCAGGGCTGTACGCCATCGGGTGCCAGTTGTGGCCTCCGAGCGGTCCCGGGAAAACCACCGCGGTTTCGTCGACGAACCGGGCCCCAGGCTGCTCGACAGGCCGCCCGGTCTCCAGGTCGACGTGGCTCGCCCAGGTCACCGTGACGAAGTTCTTGGCGGAGATGAGCTCGCCGGTCTTGCGATCGAGGACGTAGAAGAACCCGTTCTTGGGTGCCTGCATGAGCACCTTGCGGACCTTGCCGTCGATCGGCAGCTCAGCCAGCATGATCGGCTGAGTGGCGGTGTAGTCCCAGGTGTCCCCGGGAGTGGTCTGGTAGTGCCAGACGTACTCACCGGTATCCGGACGGAGGGCGACGATGGAAGAGAGGAAGAGGTTGTCTCCGCCGCCGGGGCTGCGCAGGTTCTGGTTCCACGGTGAACCGTTGCCGACGCCCACGTAGACCAGGTCGAGCTCCGGGTCATAGACGAAAGAGTCCCAGACGGTGCCGCCTCCGCCCAGTTTCCACCATTCACCTTTCCACGTCTCGGCGGCCATCTCCATGGCCTCGTTCTCGAAGCCGTCGGCAGGGTTGCCAGGAACCGTGTAGAAGCGCCAGACGAGCTCACCCGTTTCGGCGTCGTAGGCGCTGATGTAGCCCCGCACTCCATACTCGGCGCCGCCGTTGCCGATGAGGACCTTGCCCTTGACGACGCGTGGGGCGCCAGTGATCGTGAACGGCTGCGACTGGTCGACGGTGACCGTTTCCCAAACGAGCTCGCCGCTCTCGGCGTCGATGGCGATCAGTCGGCCGTCGAGGGTGCCGGAGATGATCTTGCCGCGATAGAGGGCCGCACCGCGATTGACGACGTCGCAACACGCTTTCATGGCCGTCTCTTTCGGGACATCGGGGTCGTAGGTCCACAGAGGCTCACCGGTCACCACGTCGAGCGCGTAGACCACGCTCCAGGCGCCAGTGGTGTACATGATTCCGTCGACGACCAGGGGCGTCGCTTCGAGCCCGCGCTTGGTGTTGGTCTCGTAGACCCAAGCGATGCCGAGGTCGCCGACGTTTTCCGTGTTGATCTGATCGAGCGGGCTGAAGCGTTGCTCGTTGTAGGTGCGGCCGTAGCTGATCCAGTCGCCGCTTCGGGCTTCCGCCGCAACGAGGGCCGACTGGTCGATGGCGTAGGCGGCCGCGGCACGCCGCTCTTGCTGAGCATGGGTGGCTGCGACGAGCGCGAAGGCACCAATCGTGACGAGTTGGAGCAGCGAAGGACGACGGCGGTAGCTCATGTGGATCCCCACTCTGATGGTGCCCGCATCGAGCGGGCCAGGTCATGGCGTGCACGCATGCTTGCGGCGCATCGAACCAGGTTCGAAGCTTCCGCGGTCAAGTGTTCGTGCCAGGCCGCAGGTCAGTTGACGCCGGATTATACGAGTCGGCCGGCGTGTCGAGCGGGTGTGCACCGGGGGGCGTGCACGGCGCTGCACAGCGCTGGCTCGCAGGAGCTCTGCGGTCGATCAGGGGCCGGGCGCTGGCCCGTCCGCTTCGTCGGCCAGGGCGACGAAA
>JANQPS010000355.1 GCA_028285365.1 Thermoanaerobaculia bacterium
TTCGATCCTTTCCAACCGTTCCGCAAACGCGGTCTCAGCTACGAGGACGCCAGGACCAACGCCTTCTTAGGCCGCTTCTACGGGGATCCCGCTCCACCAGATCCCGCGCACGACACGTCCCCGGTCCCGGAGCCGTGGCGGCGTCTCGACGACCTCTCGGCTGGTGAGCTCTACCGCCTAGCCCTGCAGTACGACGGCTACGTCAACAACACCTCGCTCGTCCTCGCCTTCGAGCTCCGCGACACGGACCAGGTCCTGCTGTTTGCTGCAGACGCCCAAAGCGGCAACTGGCTGTCTTGGCGCGATGTCGACTTCGGCAACGGTTGGAAGAGTCCGCGACAACTGCTCGAGGAGACAGTCTTCTACAAGGTCGGGCATCACGGCAGCCACAACGCCACGGCCAGGGTCGAAGACGGTGACGACAACCTCGGCCTCGACTCCATGTCCGACGACCTCGTCGCCGTGATCCCTACCGACGAGGTGTGGTCGTGGGATCGTCATCGCTGGACCATGCCCTACATGCCGGTCTATCTCGCACTGATGCAGAAGACCAACGGGCGGGTTCTGCAGACGTACTCGGGACTCCCGGTACAGAAGCCACCGGCTCCCGATCCGGCCCCCAACGGCAAGATCTCGAGAACCGAAGCCGAAGAGCAGGCGCTCGCGGCCAGCATCGCTGCCCATCAGGAGAATGCGTCAGGCGCCCCGAGCGACTTCGAGTTCACCGAGCACGAGCTCTACTTCGACGTGCCGATCACGAGCTCCTGATACAGCCTCGTCGCCGGGCTGACGCGCCTCGTGTTGGTCCGGGCTATCTCCGGGGCTATCGAGTCCAAGCGAGAGCGGATAGCGTACAGACGAGGCAGCTGGTGATCTTCACGCACCACCCTGCACGCACCTCCCTTCACGCACTTTTGTGCGTGCTACGCCGTCGGCCTGAGCCGCGTCCTCTTACGAGCTTCACTGCGACAAGAACTCGACCATGTTCACCGGAATCACTCGCGGCACGTTCCCGGTGGTCGCCTGCGACCGTCAGAGCGACCTCGTCTCGTTCTGGGTCGAGCTCCCGGAGAACCTGCTCGGAGGTCTCCAAACGGGAGCGAGCGTCGCGGTCGACGGAGTTTGCCAGACGGTGGTCGACATCAACGGCGATCGCGTGCTATTCGAAGCCATCCGAGAAACTCTCGACCGGACGACCCTTGGCGAGCTCGACACCGGCAGCACGGTCAGCATCGAGAGGAGCTTCCGAGTCGGCGACGAGATCGGCGGGCACGAGGTCTCGGGCCACATCATCGGCACCGGCACCATCGCGCAGGTCGAGGCACAGGGTGACGTCTACTCGATGCAGATTCGCGTTCCCGCGGACTGGATGAAGTACATCCAGCCCAAAGGCTTCATTGCCATCGACGGGTCGTCACTGACCGTGGGTGAGACCACGCAGGACGGCCACTTCTGGCTTCACCTCATCCCCGAGACGCTGCGACTCACGAACCTCGGCCGCAAGCGAACCGGAGACCGGGTCAACGTCGAGCTCGAATCACGCACCGTGACGATCGTCGACACGGTCGAGCGTCTCGTCGAAGCCCGGCTGGAGCAGCTGCTCGCCGAGCGACTCGACTGATTCTGCGGCCTCCTACGAACGGTCAGACGAGTCCCGCTCGCGGCGCAGCGCGAGGTCCACTCCCCCCATGCGTCGGGAGTCCGGATCACGCTTGCCGCGCGTGTGCATGAGGACCATGTAGTCGGCAAAAGCCGCTTCGACCCCGATCGAGTACCCCTGGAGATCCTGAGCCTTGTTGACTGCGAGCTTGGACATGCGGAGCGCCACCGGATCGTTCTCGGCCACTCGCTCAGCGTAGCGCAGCGCCTCCTCGACCAGTTCGTCGCGTTCGATGACCCGGTTGACGAATCCGAGCTCGTGAGCCTCCTCACCTGTGATGAAGCGACTCTCGAAGAGCAGCTCTTTGGCCTTGCGAGGGTGAATGTCCCACGGTACGGAGAAGTACTCGAAAAGCCCCGCGAGAAACCGTGCGTCCGGAGACGCAAAGACCACGTCCATGGCCGTAGCAATCATCCACCCGCCGTAGATGCAGTAGCCGTGTACCGCAGCAATGGTCGGTTTGGGCAAGTTGCGCCATTTGATCGTGATGTCGTAGTTGTACTTGCGGAACTGGTCGTAGAACTCCAGCCCTTCGTCTCCGACCCCGCGACGCTCGAGGTCGGCGCGATGCTCGGGAGTTCCGAGGTCGTGGCCAGACGAAAAGTGCTCGCCACGTCCGCTCAGCACGACGACGGCAACCGACTCGTCGGCAATGGCTCTGTCCAGAGCCGCATCAAGCTCGTCGAGGAGCTGGTAGCTCTGCGCGTTGCGATATCGCGGCCGATTGAGCTCGATGTGGGCAACTGCACCGCGCTGGGTGCTGATGACGGTTGGCTCGACAGTCATGCGTCCCGTGCCTCCGTAAGAGTGTTCTGAAGCCCACCCAGGCTAACCGACCCAACCTGCTTGCCGCATCAATCCAGTTGCTAAGCTGAAACGAAAGCTCGACAAAGCCCCTAGTCCACGACGACTCGACAGAGTCACTACTGTCCGTGCGAACCGAGCCCATTGGAGTTCGAAAAGGAGTCCTCATGAAGCGCCTTCTCCTCGGCAGCGCCTCCAGCCTCGTGTGTCTAGCTCTCATCCTCTCGGCACCGCTCACGGCCGCAAACGTCGATCTGGGCAAGAACGCCACGACCGGCAAGGTTCCACTCGAGTCGATCGGACCGCTCACGTTCGGCAACGACGGGGTGCTCTTCGTGGGTGACTCGACGGGCGCCGCGATCTTTGCGATCGACACCGGCGACACCACGACTTCAGGTGTTGCTGAGCTGGACGTCGACGACATCGAAGACAAGATCTCCGCGACGCTCGGGGTCAAGGCGTTTGCGATCGAGATCAACGACATGGCAGTCAATCCGATCTCCAACACGGTCTATTTCTCGGTCACTCGCACCAGCGGTCAAGGGCCACAGCCAGCGATCGTGACCTACTCGGCCGGGCGGCTGGGTGTGCTCGATCTCGGCAATGCCCGCTACAGCCGCGCTTCGCTGCATAACGCACCCGGCGAGGATGCGCGCGACCGCCGCGGTCGACCTCTGAGGCGTGAGGCGCTGACCGACATGGAGTACATCGACGGCACGCTCCTGGTCACCGGCCTTTCCAACGAGGAGTTCTCGTCCAAGCTGCGCAAGGTGGGTTTCCCGTTCGAAGCGGTCGGAGCGGGCACGAGCGTCGAGATCTTCCATGGTGCTCATGGGCGCTGGGAGACCAACGCGCCAGTGCGCACGATGGCGCTTTACGACATCGAAGGCGTGAGCCACGTGCTCGCCGCCTACACCTGTACACCGCTGGTCAAGTTCTCGGTGAACGAGCTGAGTGATGGCAACAAGGTCATGGGCAAGACGGTGGCGGAGCTGGGCAACCGCAATCGGCCGCTCGACATGGTCGTCTACGAGAAGAACGACGAAGATTTTGTACTCATGGCCAACAGCAGTCGCGGCGTCATGAAGATCGACCTCGACAAGCTCACCGAGATCGAGGCGATCACCGAGCGCGTGCCCGACAAGGCCGGACTTCCCTACGAGACCGTGGGCCAGCTCCAGGGAATCGATCAGCTGGCCCGTTACGGCGCCAACCATGCGGTACTGCTCAGCAGCGCCGACGACGGCTCCCGCCTGTTCACGATCACACTCCCCTGAGCTCGGCACACGGAGCTGACACGCGTCGAGAATCACTCGGGTGCTGATCGGGGAGACCGTACTCTGCAACGGTTGACCACCAGCGACCAGGCGGCACGATGGCTGCGACTGATCGCCCTGCTGTCTCTGTGTCTCGTTGTCGTCGCGGCGGGCTGCGCGAGGGGGCCTTCTCTTCACTACGTCGACGGCGGCATCGAGGCCAGAGGAATCGACCGGGGATCGTACGAAAGCGCTCGCGCCGCACTCGAGGGTGACGCAATCACGACCGGTTCGGTCGAGCGGGTTCTCAGCCTGCACGTCGAGTCGAAGGCGAATCCACCAGTGTCCGGCCGCTACTCGATCGACACAACGGCTCGCAGAATTCGTTTCGAACCGACGTTCCCGCTCGACGGCGGGATCGACTACGTCGCACGACTCGAGGTCCCAGGGCGAGACGATCTCGAACTGCGCTTCGATCTTCCGTCCGCCCCTGTGCCCGAAATCAGGACCGAGGTCGTCGCCGTCTATCCCTCAGGCGAACGACTGCCGGCCAACCTGCTGCGCTTCTATATCCACTTCTCCGCACCGATGCGCCGAGGGGACTCGTACCGCCACATCGAGATTCAGGACGAGCAAGGCGAACCCCTCAACGACACGTTTCTCGAGCTCGAGCAAGAGCTCTGGGATCCTGCCGGCCTGAGGCTCACGGTGCTTTTCGATCCGGGCCGCATCAAGTCGGGACTCCTTCCGACCCGAACGCTCGGCGGTGCGCTCACCGAGTCGCGACGTCTGAAGCTGGTGGTCGATTCGATGTGGCCTGACGCCAACGGCATCCAGCTTGCGCGTGACTTCGAGCACGAATTCGCAGTCGGAGCTGCCGATCACCGACTTCCGCAACCTGCAGACTGGACCGTGTCCGTTCCTCAGGAGGGAACCCGCGCTCCCCTCACGCTGGCCCTGGACGAACCGCTCGACCATGCCCAACTGCAGTCGATGATCGTCATCGAGCGCGAGACGGGCGAGGCCATCAGCGGCGTGGTCGCCGTGTCGTCGTCGGAGACCCTCTGGACGCTCGCGCCAGACGAGCCGTGGGCCTCGGGGACCTATCGCGCTCGCATCGACTCCCGATTGGAGGACCGAGCCGGCAACCGCATCGACCGCCCATTCGAGCGAGACCTTCGAGATCCCGGAAGCTCAGCACTACTCGGCGCAGAAAGCGAGCCGTTCCAGTTCATCTCTTTCGAGATCTCGAACAGGCCTAGCTGACATCCGTCCTCAATCTGACGTCACCCGTCCCACATTCGTGCCAAATCGCGCGACACGCACTACTGTGAAAGGCGTGAGCCACAGACTCAGGGTCTTTGGACTTGCCCTCGCAACACTGATCCCTGGCCTCATGCTGAGTGCTCTGGCCAACCGCCTGAGCTTCCTGCTCTGGGGTCTCGTGGCTACCGCAGCGGTCCAGATGGCACTGACCGTGTCGGACCGGTGGCAAGGAGACCGAACCGCACGTGGGCCTCTGGTGCTGGGCATGACCGTCTTCGCCGTCTCTGCCGCCATGGCTATCGTCCTGGAGATCGACGCTGCGCCGCTAGAGCTCGGGCTCAGGGCCGAGATTCCCCTCCTGTTCGATCAAGACCTGACCGAACAGCATCAGCCTGGTGATTCGCTGCCTCTCGTCTTCCGGCCAATGTCCTGGTCGGTTCTCGGACTCTCTGCAGCCGCGCTCGGAGCCTGGATCTCGCGGCGCGGTGGCGGGACACAAGCGCACGACGAGGGTGCCTCCGAGTGACCGAAGTTCTCGTCGCCCTCGCTCCCGGTGCGCTCCTGCTGATCGTGGCGGGGGCGAGCTATCTTGCCCTCGCACGGTGGTTCGATCCGATTCCCAAACGGATCGCCCTGCTGTTTCTGGGAGTCGTCCTCGCGCTGTTCGCACGCTCTCTCTTCCTGAGCGACGTCCTCTTGCCGCTGGATCTCCTGCGGTCCCAACCTCCTTTCAGAGAACTCCCACCCACCGCCGGTCTCGGAGGTTTCGGCGATCAGTTCGACTTGATCGAGGATCTCACGCCCTACCTGGCTCAGGTTCGCGCGGCGCTCTCGTCCGGCGAGTGGCCACTGCTCGCTCGCTCGATCGGCGCGGGAGAACCACTGCTCGGCAACACACAGGCGCAGGTCCTGCACCCGTTTGTCGTGCTCACCTACGCCTTGCCCCTCCCGTCGATCTTCGGAGTGATCGCTGCGCTCAAGGTCCTGACCGCATTTGCCTTCACCTTCCTGCTTTGCCGGCGGCTGGGACTCCGAGAGGCGTCCAGCACGGGGGCGGCGCTCGCTTATGGCCTGTCGGGCTTCATGACGCTCTATCTCGGTTGGCCACACACCGCGGCAGCCAGTGCACTTCCTCTCCTGCTCTACGCCATCCATCGGCGGGTCGAGAATCAGTCGAACGACGGGCGGGATCTCCTGCTCCTCGCCGCAGCCAGCTTCACGGTGATGACGGCGGGCCACCCGGAAACCATGCTCTACGTCACGGCTCTTGCGACCTGTTACGGCCTCGAGTTGGCCATCCGGGCCCACACATCGTGGCTCCAGCGCAGACGCGCTGTTGGTCAACTCGCGCTGGCAGCACTGCTCGGCGGTGCACTCGCGGCACCGGTCCTCCTGCCCGCCAACGAGGCTCGCTCGCAGTCCGAGCGCCAGCGGCTCGTAGAAATGACCAACGCTGCCCGGTCCGAGACCGGCCTCGGAGAAGCGTTGCGCACTGAGCTCGAAGCTCAGCGAGACGATCAGGTGCTCACCAAGCGAGCTCTCCCCCTCGTCGCGCCGCTCGCCTACGGAAGCGATCGCTACGGCGAGTCCTGGGGTTTTGCGTCCATCATCCAGGAAGGCAGCGGCTTCGCTGGCACGGCCTGCGTCCTCATCGTCCTCATTGCGCTGGCCCACCCGAGGCACATCAGAAGAACCAGGCCGAACTTTCCGCTCGTGACGATCATCGGCGGCGCCGCGGCGGGCATGCTGTTCCACGTGCAGCCACCAGGGCTCGTCTGGCTCATGAGTCGTTTACCCCTGCTCTCACAGTCCGGTTCGGAGAACCGCCGACTGGTCGTCCTCTTGTGCTTCTGCCTGGCAGTGGGAGCGGCTGCCGCCTGGCAGCGTGTGCTCGATTCGGAGCTCAGGGCTCGGAGGGTGCTCGGATGCGCGATCGTCTTGGCGTTGCTCATCTGGTGGGGTTATGCGGCACATCCCCACCCCGAACGTCCCTTTCACCAGGCGGCGCAAAAGCTCGTCACTCAACAGGTCCAGATCGGGGTCGTCATCTTCCTGACGGCGCTTCTCCTCCATCGACGACGAGTGAGCCCAAACCCCCAGTATTCACAGCAGACGGACTCAGACCCGCGACACTCGGGCGAGCACGCTCGGGGAGCTTACTCACCCCGTGCTGCCTGGGGTCTCGCCGTTGCGGTTGGAGTGGAGCTGTTTCTGATCCATAGCCCGATCAACCAACCGTCACCACGCTCGCACTTCTACCCCCAACGCCCGTCGATCACAGTGCTCCAGCAGGCCATCGGCGACGATCGCATGGTGGGCCTCGGAGGCTACTTCCACCACAACGAGACCGCCATCTACGGTCTCGACGACATCCGCTCCGGTTCTCCTCTGCAGCCGGTTGAGCTCATGCGGCTGACGAGGCACCTCCGCCCAGATCCTTACCAGCGCCAGATCGTCGTCGGTGACGACCCGGTGCTCGATCTGCTGGGGGTGAGTCTCGTGACGACCGGAGAGGCGCGACCACTTCCTCCCCACCTACCGAGGCTCTACCAGGGTGAGCTCGACGTTCATGCAAGGCCTAATGCTCTACCCCGGTTGTTTCTCGCCAAGAGTGCTCGTGCCATCGACGGCATCCCTCTCGACGAGCTGCGCTCGCACACCAGCAACTTCCGGGTGCTCGGCTTCGTGGACAGGCTCGACGACTCCTTGGAGGTCGCCGGCGACGGACGCTGGGTGGCCGAGCAGCCCGAACGCTCCAGCGTCGACGGACTGACGATCGGGACCAGCCATCTGAGCGCCTTCGCAGACATCTCGCATACGAGCCTACTGGCCAGCAGTCAGTACCAGGACGGCGGCTGGACCGTTCTGACGAATGGCAAACCGGCGAAGCCGGCGGTGACCAACGGCATCTTCGTCGGCGCGTGGCTCGATCCAGGTGAACAACGCCTCGACGTCGTCTACAGACCGCCCGGGTTTCTGCTGGGTTGCCTCGTGGCGGCGATAGCCGCTGCCGCCCTCATCGCCTTGACGAGGGGCCGGCCGCGCTAGCCGTCGCGGGCCAGCTCGACACCGCGAAACGGCCCCGGAGCTCGACCGCGAGTTCGAGCCTCAGGGG
>JANQPS010000380.1 GCA_028285365.1 Thermoanaerobaculia bacterium
GCACCTCTTCCTCGACTTCGCTGTCGGGCTCTCCAGGCGGAAGGCTGAAGTTCATCGTCGTACCGAGGCCCTCGCCCTCGCTCTCAGCCCAGATCCGACCCCCATGGAGCTCCACCAGCTCCTTCGCGAGGGAGAGACCGATTCCGGTCCCCTCATGCTTTCGCGTCGCGGAGGCGTCGACCTGGGCGAATCGATCGAAGACACGATCCACGTCCTCGGGACTCAGACCGATGCCCGAGTCCTTGACGCGTACGACAACGCCTTCCGTCCCTCCGTCGCGATCGGCATCGACGATGACGTCGACACGCCCACCGCCCTCGGTGAACTTGAGGGCGTTTCCGAGCAGGTTCACGATCACCTTCTCGATCGCGTCGCGGTCTGCGTAGATCTGCGAGTCACCGGCGCCCCATTCGAAGCCCAGCTCGACACCCTTTCGGTCGGCCATCGGGCGTGCGCCCTCGACGACATCGGAGAGGATCGCCTCCAGGTCGACCTTCCGGCGATGGATTTCGAAGCGGTCACTCTCGAGCTTGGCGAGATCGAGCAGGTTGTTGATCAGCTTCAGCAGCCGTTGGCCATTGACGTGCATCGTGCGAAGCGTCTTCTGGACGGGCGCGTCCAGCTCACCGAGATCACCCCCCCTGAGCGTCTCGAGCGGCGCGAGCATCAGGGTCAGCGGAGTTCTCAGCTCGTGGTGAACGTTCGCGGTGAAGCGGTTCTTTGCATCGTCGAGGGAGGCGAGCTGGTCGCGGGCTTTTTCGATTTCGCGACGCTGCTCGAAGCTCTCTAGTCTGTTGCTACTGATAGCGTGTGTGCTAAACGCGCTCTCAAGCGCTGCGCAGAGGATGAAGACCGTTTGAATTGTGAACGCACGTTCGTTTCCTCCACCTGCAGTCGCGAACGCGCTCGCAATAAAGCCAGCCACGCAGAATCCAGAAACGATGAGCGATTCGCTCAAGCGAACCAAGAGCAAAACGGGCATCCCAACGAGAACGATGATCAGGCCTGCGAAATACAAACTCTGACTGCCGCCGCTCGCGACAATCATTACTAGGATCTCGCTCGCGACCGACGTTGCGAGCGCAAGTTGGCAGATCCTTGGGAAGCGATGCCGACCCCACAATATGATGGCGACAATTCCGACATTCACGAGCATGCGCATCGTCAGGAAGAGTCGAAACTGATCGGGAAACGCCCAGCGATCCAATCCGATGAACGCGATCTGAGAGATCAGCGCAAAACAACATGTCGCAGCGAGCTGCGCAACCGCCCGCTCGCGTCCCTCAGCCGCCCAGTACTCTCCGTACCGTCGGCTCCAGTTGCTTTCGGAAGCACTCATCCCGAGGGGAACATCGGCGTGCCAAGCTGGTCGCATTAGACCTGCGGCGAACTTGTCGCGAATGTTCCCGTCCCCCACGGGCTGTGGGACCTCACTAGATCGTTGACGAGCTGCCCTGAGCCGAGTGTTGGGGGGATCTTGCCGATCGAAAGGCGGGGTCGCTTGTGATTGTGTACGTCACCCAAGGCTGTAGCAAGGCGGCCCGGTGAGCCAAGGTTCTGAAGGCAACGCGGTAGGCTCAGCAGCGCTTGAGGGTCTGGATTAAGCGCTCCGCCTTGCCGTTGCTTCTGGGCGTGTAGGGGGGGTGGAGAACCGCTGGCTCACGTCCTCGGCTTTGTAGAGGGCCTTGGAGGCCGTCGAGCCGTTGCATTTTTCGTTGTCCGTGTGCAGACGCTCGCAACGAACACCCAGCGTCTCGAGCCAGCGAAGCACCCGGCGGAAGAGCTTCGTGGCACAGCCGCGTCTTCCTCTGGGTGCACCTCGGCGTAGGCGAGGCGCGTGTAGTCGTCGAAACAGACGATCACGACCTCCCAGACCACCCCCCCCCCGAACTCGCTTGCGACGGTTGCCGTGGATAGCGTGCCCCATGCCGTCGATCTTGCCGAAGCGAATGCAGCAACGTGGAACAGGCTTCCCGCGAAGGTGGGCTCGAAGCGCTCGGGCGAGCTCTCCGCCTCCTCGAGGTGCCAGAGTCGCACGAAGCCCGCAGCCTGAACGTAACGAAACACCGTCGAGGTCAGCACGCCCGGCTCGGCGGCGATTTCCCAGGCCGCCTTTTCTAGGCGCCGTAGCCGCACCATCCGCTCGACCAGGAGCCGAGGCGGCTATCGACTCAGACGATAGGACGGCGACGAGCGGCCCTTGAGACCCAGCTCGCCCTCCGGGTCGTAGCGGACGAGCAATATTCAGGCCCTCTGGTGGCTCACTCCGGCGGCCTCGGCCGCCTCCGTGACCCGCCAGCCCAGCACACGGACTCGGTGGATCAGCGGCCGATGCAGAGCCGGCGTCAGCTTCGCGTTACTACTGAGATGCACCTCTGGGTTCCCCTCTGAGAATTGGAGTCTTTGAATAACCCCGTTCTCAGAGCGCCACGGGTGCGAGCATCCTATATCGAGGCCCCTCAGCTAGGGACGCACGCCTCCCCACGGACGAACTGCGGTGACAAGCAAAGCCTGCGGCGGATTGCCGAATGAACCGCGCACACTCACGTTCTCGAATCCAACTGCGCGAAACGTCTCGATAAGCTCTTCACGATGCCAGAAACGAAATACACCGCGTTCTTCGAGATCAATGATTCGCGCCGCTTCATTGATGAACTCCCCGAGCGATCGGTCAATCTGCCGCTCGCGATCCGCCCCGAACGAAGACAGTGCACGGCCGGATCTCATCTCCGCAACGCCGTTCACGCAAATCTTCGACGTATCCGCATCGCTCTTGAGGACGGAAAGCACTGCCCTGCCGCCGGGACGCAAGATCGAGTAGACACCCACGAGAAACTCCTCTGGCTGCTGAAGATAATTAAGCAGCAGAGAAGAGATTGCGCGATCGAACGCGTTATCCGCTAGTACGATCCCCACACTTCCGTCCCGAAGATCCAAATTCGCAGCCACATGCGCGACCGCAACACCAGAGTCGGCAGACGAATGAAGGCACCCTTTCCGCAGCCCATCAACAACGTAGTCGACCGCAACAATTCGAAGCCGTTCGTAGTGCACGTTCGACTCTCGGACGGCACGCGCGAAAGTCGAAAGGCCGCTTCCGAGATCGGCGACTTGCATGGCATCGCGCAACTCAAGCGCCTCTAGTTGATCATGCATTAGGCGATGGTAATCATTAGTCTCTGTGACCAGTTCCATCCCCACTTCGGTATTCCGACCGATGAGATACTGTCGCCAGAATGCACGTAGATCTGGGTTCTCCTCGCGCGCCCTTAGTCGACGTCGCTCTTCGCGCTGACGCCTGCGCAGTGAGCGTGGTTCGGGAGCAACGGGCCGAATGGGCTCGCCTTCTATCATTCGGGCCACTTCACTTGATACGAGGCCGAATATCTCAATCGCTTCGGAACTGCTCCTAAGTTGGTGCCCCGAGTCCGTTGCGATCAAACGGCGCCCTCGCGAGTCACCAAACGACATGGCATCTCGGATTCGATCCGAATCCATCCATGCGTCGTTCCTTCCAGCAACCCAAGTCACTGGACATTGAATCTGAGAAAAGTCTCTCCTGGAGTCCTCTAGAAACGCCATGCGGCTGCTGATTGCTTCGCCCACACTATTATCGATGTCCAGAAGAAGGCCCTGAACTTCTTGGCGGCCAAATCGAATTCCTTTTTCGACCCCAGCCACATAGTCCACACCACCTGAGATAATGCGGATTAGAGACTGCGGGTCTGTAGCGCCCACCACGCTGACCCAGCCACTAATGTTCTTGCCGCCATCCAATACGACTGCTCGCCTCGCCTCGACTGATGCGACGCTGAAACTAACAATGATAATCGACTCAACTCGCCGTTCTTCCCGCAGGAACCTTGCAGCCGCAAGCAAATCCGATGCTCCCTGAGAGAACGTGAAATTAAGATTCTCCAATCCCGGCTGCAGGCACTCGTCGTCATTATGCGACTCACCACGTTTTCGAATTCCATCGAAGCGAAGCACAGAAATTGGCTTCTCGGCCTCTGAAAAAGAAGTCAGAATGGTCGCAGCTAGGCCACACAACGTCTCTTTGGTCTTTCCCCATGCAGCGGGAATCAGAACGGCAGGCGCACCTGCGGGGTCTCCGAAGGAGTCAAACAGGCCAACGATCGGCTGACCAGAGTCATCTCGGAACTCAACGACCTCCGGCACGTCACTCATTACGGCGGCGTCGCCGCGAC
>JANQPS010000387.1 GCA_028285365.1 Thermoanaerobaculia bacterium
CGACACGTTCTGGCT
The DNA here is from genome assembly GCA_028285365.1 of Thermoanaerobaculia bacterium. GTDB lineage: Bacteria > Acidobacteriota > Thermoanaerobaculia > Multivoradales > Multivoraceae > JANQPS01. The sequence goes on from JANQPS010000387.1 coordinate 16, forward strand.
CGATTTCAAGCTCGGCGCTCGGATGCTGCGCAAGTCCTGGGGGCTCTCCCTGATCGGCGGACTCGCGATGACGATTGTGATCGCCGTCGGCGCGGCTGCCTTTGCCACCTTCGATGTCCTTCTCTGGGCCTCTCTTCCACTCGATGAAGGCGAGCGAGTCGTGGCCATCCAGACTTGGGACGAGCGTGCCCATGGGCGTCGGGAGACATCGATGGCCGACTTTGAACGCTGGCGAGAGAGTGTGGACTCGGTGGAAGACCTGGGGGCCGCGCAGACCATCGAGCGGAACATCGTGGGTCCTGACGGTCTCGGAGAGCCCGTGCAGATTGCCCAGATGACGGCCAGCGGATTTGATCTGGCGCGAGTCCGTCCACTGCTTGGACGTCGAATTCGTCCGGAGGACGAGCGCAGCGAAGCGAGCCCGGTAGTCGTGCTCGGGTTCGATGCTTGGGAGAACCTGTTCTCGTCCGATCCGAAGATCGTGGGGCGCGGGTTGCGACTGGGAGACGTCGTGCACACAGTGATCGGTGTCATGCCGGCAGGCTTTCGCTTTCCCGTCAATCACCGTCTCTGGATCCCGCTGAAACTCGATCGGAACCAGGATCTGCCGGCCGGTCCCGAGGGCGTGGTGTTTGCGCGACTCTCGCGCCACACCAGCGCGGAATCCCTGGAGGTGGAGCTCCAGTCCATCGGGCTCACTGCGAACGACCAGGGTGACGAGTGGCTGCGTCCACGAGTCGTTCCCTACACCTTCGCCTTCACCGGTGACTTCGAAGACGAGCAGTTGCGCTGGGTCGTGCGTCTGATTCTGATGCTCGTTGCTTTGCTCCTTTTGCCTCCCTGCGCGAACATCGCAATTCTCGTCTACGCCAGGACCATCGCCAGGCAGGAGGAGTTCGCGGCTCGACTGGCGCTGGGTGCGAGCCGCTCGCGCATCGTCGGACAGCTGTTTCTCGAAGTTCTCGTCCTGGCACTTGTCGCGGCTGCGTTGGCGCTTGTGCTCGCTCGGCTCGGGTTGCACTTCATCGAGAGCAACGTCGCGCGAGAGCTGGGCAGCGCGCCCTTCTGGGTCGACTTCGCCATCTCCCCGAGCACGATCGTGTTTGCGGTCCTCCTTGCGGTTTTGGCGGCCACCGTTGCGGGTCTGCTGCCGGCCATCAAGGCGACTGGGTCCGAAATGCAGACTAGTTTGAAGTCGCTCGGTAGCCGAACGGGTCCGCGTCTCGGTACGACGTGGACCGCGCTGGTCGTTGCCCAGGTAGCGTTTTGCGTTGCGGTTCTACCGACCGCGCTCGAAATGGGGTGGGGAACGATTCGGTCGGGTGCGTTGGGGCCGGGTTTTGCGGCCGAGGAGTACCTCGCTGCTCGATTGACTCTCGACGAGGTCGGGCCGGCGACAGTCAGCGACGGCACCGTCGACTCTTCGATCGCGACGGATGCACGTCGATTCAGCGAGCGCTTCGGCCAGCTGCAAGGACAGCTCATTCGCCAACTGGTCGCTGAGCCCCTGGTACGAGGCGCAAGCGTGGCTGGTGCGGTGCCCAACGAAGCGACTTGGACTCGAATCGAGATCGAGAACGGCTCAGAGCCGCCATCGGCGGATGGTTTCGTGCCCGATCGACTCGTGCGATCTCTGCCAGTGGATATGACCTTTTTTGATGTCTTCGACCAGCCGCTCCTCGCGGGGCGATCGTTTGACTCTTCGGACTTCGAGCCCGGTGTGACGAACGTCGTCGTGAACCAGGCGTTTGCGGAGCGGGTCCTTGGCGGAGCCAATCCCGTCGGCCGGCGGGTGCGCTACGCGAGGTTGGCGCAGGAAGGCGACGCAGCGCCTGGTCCGTGGTATCAGATCGTGGGTGTGGTTGCCGACCTCTATGCCGATACTCGTCGCGGCTCGCTCTACCACCCTGCGGCTCTCGGCCAGGTGCACCCGGCAAGCATCACTCTCCACGTGAGGGCCGATACGGCAGCTGCTGCGGATCGCCTTCGCGAATTGGCGACGGCGCTCGACCTGAGCCTACGTGTGGACGACATCCGAACTCACGATGCGATCTTCAGAGATCATCAACGAGGCAACTATGTCGGCGCTTCCATCTTGGGCATCTCGACGATCGCTGTTCTATTGCTGTCGGCAGCGGGCATGTACGCTCTGATGGCGTTCACCGTCAACCAGGCGCGGCGGGAGATCGGAATACGCTCCGCTCTTGGAGCGCGGCCGGGCAGCCTTCTCGCGAGCGTCTTTCGGCGGGCCTTCACTCGACTGGGGCTGGGAGCCGCTCTGGGGGTGCTGGTCGCCGCTTCTCTTGCACGCTACTTCCCTGTCGTACGAATGGGTGGTTGGGAGATCCCCGGAATTCTTCCTGGCGTGGCGACCCTGATGGTGCTGCTTGGACTCCTGGCGACGGCCGGCCCGGCTCGACGTGGTCTTGCGGTCGATCCGATAGAAGAGCTGCGCGAGGGCTGACTGATTTGGTCATCGCTACCACAAGGAGACGAAAGCCACGGGCTAGGAAGACCGCGATTTGGCGCATGAAGGCCGAATAGCCGAGGGTTGCTACGGAAATCCCGCGACACGATCCAGCTACACCGAGACGGTGTGGAAGGGGCGGACAGCCTGGTCTCCAACTAGATCGAGATGGGTCCTGTCTCCGCTACAGAACACCCGCATCGACGTGTGCTTTTGCCCGAAGATAGTGCCTGAGAGCGTCCAACTCTTCGTCGTCCAGGGTGGCGAAGGGCGGCATGGCCCGGTCGGCCAGCGCTCCGTCGCGAACGACCCTGGCGAAGGCTCCGCGACTGAGCGGGACGCTCGACGCGCGCAGGTCCGTCGCCATGGCGTTGGCGACGGCGCCACCACCGTGACAGATGGAGCAGTAGGTCCCGTAGAGACCTTGGCCGCGGACGGCGAGCTCTTCGTCGATTGCGAAGTCGGCAGCCACCAGAGGCTCGGGAAGTTGCGGCGGAGGCTGCGGCGACAACGTGGTGTCGCCGTCGAGCGCAAATGTCACGAGGCGTCGGGTGTGAACACCGTAAGCCCAGCCTTCGTCGGGGAGGCCAGGGGTGAAGCTCACGGCATAACCACCGCCATAGCCGACGAGCAGCGCGAGGTACTGCGTACCGTCGAGCTCGTAGGTGATCGGCGGCGCGGAGATGCCGAGGCCGAGGTCCCGTGACCAGAGCTCGTCGCCGGTGTGGGCGTCGTAGGCGAGAAAGACGCCGTCGTAGCGGCCTTGAAACACCAGATCCCCGGCCGTGGTCAAGGTGCCCGCGTTCCACGGATGAGCTTGCGGCACCGTCCATGCCGGCTCCTGCCTGACCGGGTCCCAGGCCTGCAGCGCTCCTGGAGGCATGTCGTCTGGAACGAGGATCTCCCAGACACCGACACCGTTGCCGCCGACGAAGTCCTCGGCTCGCCACGACGGATCGAGGCCCGAGTCGACGTAGCGGCCGCCCAGGTGCATGGTCGGCAGATAGACGAGGCCCGTGACCGGGTTGTACGACATGGCCTGCCAGCTGTGCGCTCCGTGAGGGCTCGGCCAGACGTTGGCTTCTCCTTCAGGGTAGCGAGCACCTGCGGTCTCGACCGGCCTCCCGGTCTCCAGATCGACGTGCGTGGCCCAGGTGACGCGCGTAAACGGTTCCGCTGACACCAGGCTGCCCGTCTCACGATCGATCACGTAGAAGAAGCCGTTCTTGGGCGCGTGCAGGATCGCCTTGATGGGGCTGCCGTCGACCTCGATGTCCGCCAGGACGATGTCCATGGTCGAGTTGTAGTCCCAGGTCTCGCCAGGTGTCGTCTGGTAGTGCCAGAGGTACTCCCCGGTATCGGCGTTCAATGCGACGATCGAGCATAGGAACAGGTTGTCGCCGCCGCCCGGGCTTCTGATCCTGCGATTCCACGGCGCGCCGTTACCGGTGCCGACGTACACCGCGTTGAACTCCGGGTCGTACGTGAATCCGTGCCAGGCGTTGCCGCCACCCCCATGCTCCCACCACGAGCCGGTCCAGGTTTCGGCAGCCATCTCCATCGCCGGGCTTTCGAAGCCGTCTGCCGGGTTGCCCGGAACGACGTGGAACGTCCAGGCTTCGTCACCGGTGTCGGCGTCGTAGGCGGTGACCGACCCCCTGGCTCGTCCGACCTCGGTGCCGCCATTGCCGATCAGGACCTTGTTCCTGAAGGCCTTCGGTGCCCCGGTGATGTAGAGCGGTTTGCTCGTGTCGAAGGTCTGCGTGCTCCAGAGCAGTTCGCCAGTTGTCGAGCTCAGAGCGATCAGGCGTCCGTCCCAGGTGGCGGCGAAGATCTTGCCTTTGTAGAAGGACAGACCGCGGTTGTGCACCCAGCCGACCTGCCGTCTCGAACCGATGGCCCCGGCGACGTCGGGGTCGTACTCCCAGAGCAACTCGCCGGTCACGGCATCGACGGCGCGCACGATGTTCATCGTTCCAGTGAAGTACAGAGTGCCACCGACCACGAGGGGGGTGGAGACGAGCGCAACGTCGTCAGGCAGGTCTCTGTACCAGGTAACACCCAGACGCGAGACCGTGTCGCGGTTGATGTCGGTGAGCGGGCTGAAGCGCTGTTCGGAGTGAGTGCGGCCGTAGGCGAGCCAGTCCGCCGTCCTGGTTTCGTCGGCAATCTCTGTGTCGCCGATCGTCGAGACGTCGTGCTCGGCAGGGTCGAGAACCGTGCTTCCCGAGGTGCCTTCTTCGGAAGAAAGACACCCCGTCAGCGTCGTGCTCACTATGAAAACCAGGCTCGCCACGATGGAGAGGCTGCCTGACAGACGTCGTTTCGACATCCGTCCCTCCCGTCAATTTGTCGACAGTCAACTGACGGTCTCGAGGCACGGGCTCGCTGTCGATGCACGACAATCACCGTCAAGACCCGGCGGGGGTCTAACACAGCCGCTACGGCTGCTGGATGGGAGCTGGGCTGAAGGACGGCTCGAAGATGACGAAAGACTGATGCAGGTGTCGTGAGGAGTCACGCCCGACGCGCTCGCCGCGCCGCACGCGTCGCGGGGGTCAGTCTTCCTTGAGCGCCGCCAGTGGATCGCGTCTCAGAGCCTGCCTGGTGGGACCGAAGCTCGCCACGATTCCGACCACCAACAGCAGTCCGACGCTCGACAGCAGGGACGTGGGATCGAGGGGACTCACGAGCAGGACACCCCGCATCAGGGTCGCCAACGGAACGGCGACTGCGAGGCCCAGAATCAGACCAATTCCTACGAGCTTGGTGCTACTCCCCAGGACGGTGTGAACCAGTTGGTCCTGGCGTGCTCCGATGGCCATGCGCACGGCGAGCTCACGGCGTCTCTGCTGAGCGGCGAGCGCCACCACACCGTAGATTCCCAGTGCCGCCAGGAACAAGCCGAAGACTCCAGCTCCGGTGAGAATCGTCGAAGCGAGCCGCAGATGGATGAATTGGATGGAGACCTGCTCTGCCAGGAGCGACGGCGGGATCTGACCTGGTCGCAGAGCTGCCTCGTCGAGCACGGATCGCAGAAGCGGCAGGACTGCGGTGGCCTCGTGAGTTCCTTTGGCCAGAACCGCGACCTCTTCGGGAAGGTCCTGCGCGAGTGCCAGCCACAGATAGGGGGTTGGTGGATCGTCGAAGTCCAGGTACTTGCCGTCGCGGGCGACTCCAACGACCTCGACGGTGCGTTCTGTCGTGTCGGCTCCGACCCTCGACGCTGGCTCCCGGAGCGTCAACCGACGCCCCACGGCTTGTTGATCGGGCCAGAATCGCTGAGCCAGTGTTTCGTTGACGACCGCGACGAGAGGCGACTCGGGACGGTCGGCTGGACCGATGTCCCGCCCGGCGAGGAGAGGGATGTCGAGCATCTTGAAGTAGCCCGGGCTGACCGCGTTGCGATAGACGACGGGAAAGTCCTCTCCTTGGCCGCGCGCAGTCACTCCGCGCGTGACTTCGAGGCGACTGTCCACGCCGAGAATCGTGAGCTCGGCCCGGCGGGCCACCACGGCACTTTCGACACCAGGTTGAGCTTCGAGCTCACTCACGAGGTCCAGCGCGGTTTGATAGCGCTCTGCTCTCGCGCGCGCGTCCAGCGGAGCCCCTTGGCTCGATCGGGCGTTCCGGGTCTCTCTGTCACCGTCGAGTTTTGTCGAAGCGATGGCGATGCCGGCAGGATCCAGCCCCAGATCGATTGCGGAGCTCGTCGCTGATCTGACGAACAGAGACGCGCCCACGAGAAGGACGACGGCGGCCGCGCACTGGAGGAGCACAGGCAGACTGCGCGTCGGGGTGCCCAGGAGTCTGCGGCCGTGACCATCTTTGGCTCCGCTCCTCAACGTGGAGGCCAAGTTCGCTCGCAGTCCAGCTATCGACGGCGCGAGCGCAAACAAGACGCTCGTTGCAACCGAGAGGAAAAACACGAGAGCGAAGATCGTGGGTCTGATGTCGAGATCCAGGTCGACCGGTATGTTGAGAGGCAGCGAGAACGCGGCCAGACCACGTCGACAGAACCACAGCGCAACGAGACCCACGGCTCCGGCGGCGAGGCCGGGAAGCAGACCGTCGACGAGCCAGAGACGAACGAGGTGGCCGCGCGTGGAACCGAGTGACCGGCGGATCGAGATCTCACGAGCGCGCGCCGAGGCTCGGGAGAGGAACAGGCTGGCGGCGTTGGAGCAGGCGAGCAAGAGCACCAGACCTGCCGCCCCGACAAAAAACGATCCGATCGCGAGCAGGACGCCGCGAGCTCTAGGGTTGACCCGCGAGGCGCGCTC
>JANQPS010000389.1 GCA_028285365.1 Thermoanaerobaculia bacterium
TCCTCCTTCTCGCTCGTCGTCAGACCCGGACGCCGACCGCTATCGCGCTCGGCTTGCCGGATCCAGTTCCTCAGGGACTCCGGAGAGCACCCGACCTTCGTCGCGACCGACTCAATCGCTGACCACTCGGAGGGGTGCTGTCCTTCCTGGTCAAAGACCAGTCGGACGGCACGTTCTTTGACCTCTGGGGAGAATCTGCTTCTGCGTGACATGGCTCCATCCTCTCAAGGATTGGAGCCTCCGGTGAACCCGGGGCGGTTCAGTCAGCGCATGCTGGTCTACTACCGAAGCTCGTTCCAGTTGCTCAAGCATGAGGATGAGTGCCCGAGCATCAAAGAGCTTTGGCCCGGCCACGCGAACGCCATTATTGGAAACCTGAGCGGCAACTAGTGCGAGAGCCGCGAGCGCCAAGAGGACTGAGAGAAGGCCCAGTTTCTTCATGACCTCAGATCCGCCGCTTGCCCCAACATACGGTCTCCACCGACGGCAGCCGTTGACGGGAGTAGCCATGACAGAGTTGGGGCGTGGCAACATGAGCCTATTCCCACCTACAGGTCTTGTTGCCATTGGCGTCGGTCCGGCATACCCAGGTGTAGGTTCGGTCGTTGAGCTGCACAGAGACGCCAGCCTCGATGCCACGATACTTGAGGGCGCGGTGGAATCCTCGAAGCGCTCGCTTCTCGGCGTCAGTGCTCGGCAACGGCTTGGGTCTTCCTGGGAGTGGCTTGGTGGGCCTACCCGGCAGACCTGCGCTCCAGCCGTGGATCTTGGTTGCACGCCGTTTGTCCTGAGATGGCCAGTCATAGAACTTGCCGGCGAGTTCGACGATGACCTCATGGGTGATTCCGTGATATCGGAGGACGCGCTCCATTCCCTGGAGTATCCACTCCTGGGTCTTTGCCGAGGACGGCTTGAACAATGTCGAGTCCTCCTAGCGTCGGTGTTGGCTCGCCGCAGCAGTTGCACGCGCGGACAGGCGCACGTCAGCTGTGATACCGCATCCAAACCCGGCGTCTCGATAGGCACATCCGAGTGCTGGCTTTGGCCAAGGGACTCCACGGAAGTTGAGCTCGGACTGCATCATGAGTCCTGGCCTTTCGCGGCGCCGTCCTTCACGGCCGGGCAGCACTGGCGTGCAATTGAGACTTCGGACGTCGCGAGGAAGCGCACGATCGCGCTGATTTTGTCGCTGTCGACAGCAACCGTCGTGGAATTCTCGCCAGTGGACGAATCGAAGGCTAGAACAAGGGCTTCGATCTCAAGTCCTCCTTGCCCGGCGAGAACCTTGGGCGAGAATAGGAGTCTGACGCGAGAGCCAATGCTGGCGGCTACTTCCGTGGCCTCGTCCTCGATGGCCAGCTCTAGGAGCGTCAGACCATCGAGATCCTCCGGAGCCACCTCTTTCGGTGTAAGGTGCGAATGCGAGAGGGCTTCAGCCCTGGCCACCGGGAGCAGAAGTCGGCGTCCGACGACTTCTGCCACAGCATCAATGCCAGTTGTTTCAGTGGGAGCGAAGAGTAGGTCGTCTTCGGTCACCGTATGAAGCGCCGGCAACGATGTTCTGGCTACCAGGTATTGCTTCGGAGGCGGCGTGTCGATCCCTGAGATGATCAGGCCCGTGCCCCCAAGCGCCGCGATGGCGACGATCATGTCTCTGACGGCCGACCAACCGATTACTGACTCATGAAGAAGCTCAGCTACAAGGACAGCGACAATCTCCTGCTCCTCGCACCCTGTCTGGGCAGTGACCTCCCTTAGCCCGCTGCTGAAGTCGGTGCCAACACGCCGCCTTAGTTCAGAAGTAGTGTAGATCCCGCTCATTGCAAGTGCGGCCCTCAGAGACCACGGAATCCTGGAAAGTCGAAAGACGAGCATCTCGTTCACACGGCAGGCAGCGCCGGGCGCTGTCCTCTACTCCTCCCCACCGTTAGTCGCCTTTCTGCGTCACTTCGTTGTGTGCCTCGCCCGGGTCCTCAGAGGGCCTCCCAGGCATGCTCTTGGTCGGCCTTCCAGGAAGCTGGTACGCGACAATTATTCCCTGAGAGAGCCGAGCCGTCTTCTGAAGAGCGTGAATAACCTCGTCGGCGATCTCGACCTCTGAGCTAAGCTCAGCGGCCGCCTCGGCCAGGCGCCTCCGAAGCTCTTTGAAGTCGAGCTGGGCGACGAACTCCCAAGTTCCGAGCCCGGCCGTCGTCAGCAGTCCTAAGAGATCGTCTCTGTAACTCATGACTTCCTCCCAACCGACTCGTAGCTGCGATCTGGGCGGGGTTCTATCTCGTAAGTTACCGTCGCACTTGAACTGCGACCGATGGGGCTCTTGAAGTGGAAGGAATAGGGGTTGATGCCCGAGATTTCAAGGTCCTCCCTTGGCTGCGCGGAATCCGTTACTAGATCGTAGCCTTCTGGGACGGTGTCCCTGACCTCAACCTCGTTGGCCTTGATAGCGGCGTCGAGGTTGGTTAGCTCAAGGGCGACCTTAAGGCGTCCGTTGGCTAGGGGCTCCACGGAGCGAAGCAGCCGGAGACTCGCATTGTTCGATGAGCAGGCGGAGCAAGGAGCCGAGATGTCGTCGCGCGGAGGCGAGTAGGCGCGCTCACGCATGATCCCGTACGTGATTCGCCAGGAGATGTCGTCCCAAATCGCCCGTTCCTCATCGACCGTAGCCGGTGCGTGCTTGTAGCCTAGTTGGGAGAGCAAGTCCTGTCGATACAGATCGAAGGCAGCGCGAACGGTGTTCCCCCACGCAATAGCACGACCGATAGACACGCGATAGAACCAAACGCTCAGAACGAGCGGCACGCCAATCTCAACCGCCGACACGAGCCAAGTGGCTTCGGCCGACGACTCCTGCCAGCCAAAGATCTTCGCAACCGCGAAGGACCCTGCCAGAGCTCCAGCCAGAGTCGCGGAGTGAAGAGCGAAGTCAAAGCTCGTCTTCGCGCTCTCGATCGATCTGGCAAACGCCCCATCGATCTTAGCGATCAATCGAGGCCAGAGACTGATGGCTTCAATCCCATACTGCAGGTTGGGATAAACCTCGAAGCTCCTGATCGCATTGCCGAGACGGGTCGGCAGAATGGCAGCTCGCGTAGGGTACTGGAGATTGAGTGTGTCGCGAACAGCTGCCTCGATCGTTGCCGCCGCATCCCAGGCGGGGAGCCGGTCGGCGGCATTGAAGGGAGACGGAGGCACGTTGTCTGCCAGCCAGTCGCGAAGCGCCGCAGCGCCGTCTCGTCTGGCTGCAAGGGCCTCGAAACGCCTCTGAAGCCGCCGCCTACTCAATCGGCCGAGCGCCGTGTTCTCCCACGGATAGCCCTCCCAGAGCTGGATTAGCGGCACGTTCAAGTGGTGGAGAAGCCCGCTCAACACTAGGACCACCAGACTAAGCGAGAACACCTCCCTTTCCGTGACGAAGGGCAGCGCGATCGCAGTAGGGAAGAGCTCCGGGAGCAGAATCCTCAAGACGATCACGAAGATCGTTACTGGTAGGATCGTTCCCAGAACCGAACCAACGTTGAACTTGCCGGAGATGGCTGATAGCAAGCTAGTCATACAGACGGCGGTTCCGATTGCACTACAAGTTCCCCGAGCTCTTAGGCAGACTCTGTTCCGGAAGTAGTCGCCCAGTTCTGGTGGTTCGATCTCGAGAACCACCTCAAAGAGGGACCGCTAGACAACGGCCACACCGGAATATCCGGCTTGGACGGCTTCGGGCCTCCCTTCCTCTCGTCCCGAAGCCCACAAATCCTCGAAAGGCCGCAGCTTGCTTGCCAGGTCGGCACAGTTCAGTCTCCCAGCTATCAGGTCTCCTTGTGAGAAGGCGGCGGACACCTGGCTGCGGTGGCGACGTGCGAGACCTTTAGGGTCGCGTCCACAATCCACGGGCGATAGCGATCTCGCCACGGCCCGGCCAACCAGACGGTCTTTGTAGATCAGGATGCTGCGACGAATCCTCTAGCAGGAGGACTTTACTCTTCACTTAGTTGTCTCGCCGCCGGCCAAGCGAATAGCAGCGAATGAACTCGGAAACAAACTGGGATCTGAGCTCCCGTACCTCCCAGACGTGATGGTTGTTAAGGCAGATATCTGGCTTGTAGTAGGGCCGCGAACCTGGCCGTGCTTTGTCGTCGGCACTCGGCCATTCATCTGGTAGCTCTGCAGCAGCAAGAGTGGACTCGAGGATTCTCCAGGTACCCCTCTCGTCCTTGTAGATTGGCCAAGCATGCCGTTCTGATGACCTCTCATCGCACCTCTTAATCCAGCCGAAGACAACACGCACGCAGAACGGACTAATGCTCGCAGCTAACAGAAGCGATGCCAGCAGGAACGACGTGTCCTCGCAGTCGCCCTGGCCCAGGGCGATGGTCTCCGCCGGGAACTGCCAAAAGTCAAGAAGCCTGTGCGACCCAGGATCATGCGCGTAGGTGGTCTTGGAGACAACAAACCTCCAAACGATCCAAGCTCTCCTGTCGAAAGTTCCAGTTCGGCGATCAGTCGGGAGACCATGTTCGCGCTCGAGCGTTCGGATCACCCGCCGCATCTCCTCACGATCTCCCGCTGCCAGCCAGTCTCGTAGGTCCGTCAGCACGAGCTGATCCGGATGCCCAAGAACTCGGCGCTTGTCCGGGAGAGCAGTCCCTTCCTGCAGAATGGTCGTTCCACCCCATTCGTAGGGCATACCTCAATTACTCCAAACGGTTAGGCTTGTCAAGTGCTACGGGCCGAGGAAGAGTCCCTCTTCCCAGAGGGCCGAGCACCTAGCTAACTAAACAAAGGCCGGTCCCTATTAGCGTCCGAGCCCTCAAGCTGCGGGCTCTGGGGATATTGTGTCGACGGAAGAATCGTCCTGAGCGTCTCGTGAAGCGTCCGATAGGTTTGTTGCGGGTCGTTCCTGATGATGTTAGTGGCGTTTGCAGTCATGGCTCCGTTGAAACGACCGTTGATGTAGGCGTCATAGGAGTACTCAAGAGCGTTGCAGCCGGTGAGGAGGATCTCATTCATCCCCGATTCCGGATAGAGGGCGCGCTTTCGAATCGGGATCATGAACGTCCGTAGTGCATCGTTATCACCCCCCGGTGGCATGTAGCGCGGCTTCGGAGCCGTCTCGGGCGCCGCGCCCGTACCCGCGTCCCGCTCTCGCTCCAATCGGGTGCGAGTGACTGAGCCGGAGTGGCAGGAGTCGCTGATCACGGTCAAGGAAACGTCGGCACTCAAGCGTCGAAGGACTCGCCTGATCTCGTCATCAACTATGTTGCCGTCGTGGGCACAAAGCGTCTCATCTCGATTGTCGGACTCGTCCGAGTCTGCATTGTCGTACTCCCATGAGCCGTGCCCCGAGTAGGTAAAGACGATCACATCGCCCTTGGAGGCCCCATCAACCAGTGCACCAAGTGCACCAAGCATTGCGGCCCGCGTCGCTTCGGCGTCTACGATCGTGGAGATCTCGTCAAAGCTATAGACCTCCTGCAGTACCTTTGCCCAATCTTCAGCGTCGTTGACGCAGCCGTTCAAGTCGTTGTAGCCGCCAGGATAGTCGTTGATGCCAACACAGACAGCTCGTTTCGCCATTCATCATCTCCTGCGATGTCAATGTAGTCTTCGTTTCGCCCTGAGGATGGTGTCTACGCTTCTTTTCTGGGCGCTTAGCACCCTCCTCTCCAAGAACTGGGAGGGTTATAGCAGTAGACGGACGCAGGTCGCTTTTTCGCGCGTTTTGCCTAGATATTTTCGTCTAGGCTGGCAGCCGTCGACCTGGTACGCAGTCATGATGGGACCTCAGGCCTGTCTTCAACGTGGCGGGCAGGCCTGTTCGTTTGGCCCATAGCTCGTCTCCCCGTTGCTGGAGAAGAGAAAGCGGGAGAGTGCAAGCGTCTTAGCAAGATGGGAGCTGACAGTCCCCTTGGTCATGCTGCGGCACCTGGAACAGGTGGTCCAGCCACTTTCTTTGGAGCACCTTCGGCAAAAGACTCTGTGTGATGTTGCCTTAGGCAACATCCTCGAAACCGGGTCCGAGCAGGAGTTCGCGGCATAATCGGCTGGGGCGAGACCGCCCAGCGATGAGTGAGGCCGTCCGTCATTGTAATCCTGCATCCTCGGCCGAAGCCGCCTGGGCGTCGGCGAGTGACTGGAACCAGGATTGGCTGAGATACTCCTCCCGGAAGCGCGCATTGAAGCTCTCGATGAAGGCGTTCTCGACGGGCTTGCCTGGTCGAATGAAATCGATCTGGATACCTTCTTCATAGGCCCAGGCATCGAATTAGCGGCCAGTGAATTCGCTACCGTTATCGAGGTACCTACCTATGTCAGCGCTCAAAAGGCGCTCTCACCCTGCAGGCGTACTCTCCGTGCAATCACTACAAAGCATGGAGAACGCATGAAACAGGATGAGAGTCACCTGGGTCCGGACGATATCGTCGTCGGAATCGACCTCGCTAGTTGTGACGCCCAGGTAGGTTGTTCATTCGAATCTCCTGAGCCTTTCGGCTGGAGTAATGAGACCGAGTGCATGATGCGGTCTTTCGAAGTTGTAGGTGTGGACCCACTTTGGCAAGGCCTTGGCTCGTTGTTTTGAGCTTCGGTAGATCTTCCCATGCGCCCACTTGCGGCTCAGAGTCTGGATGAAGCGTTCAGCCTTGCCGTTGGTCTGTGGGCGGTAGGGCCGAGTCTGTGAGTGCCGGATGCCGAGTTCATCGCACCGGTCGCGGAAGTGTTTGGAGCGGTAGCCGGACCCTTGGTCCGTGAGGATGCGTTCGACCTCGATCCCGTGCTCACGAAACGCCGTGACGACTCGGGAGAGGAAGTCGACCACGGTCTCCTTCTTCTCGTCGGGCAAGACCTCGGCGTAGGAGAAGCGGCTGTAGGCATCGACAGCGACGTGGGCG
>JANQPS010000407.1 GCA_028285365.1 Thermoanaerobaculia bacterium
ATCCTCGTCTCCGGTTGCGGACACGCAGGCCTGATCAACACCTTGGAGCAGGCGCGTGCGACGATTTCGCCTCACGACCCGCAGGCCGCAATCGGTGGATTCCATCTCTTCGGCGCGTCTGACGAGGATCTCGCATGGACCGCGCAGCAGCTCGTGGAGCAGGGGCTTGGCCACCTGCTCGGCTCACACTGCACCGGGCTCGAGGCCGTCTACACGATGCGAGCGGTTGCCGGAATGACGAGGGACACTGCCAGAGTGGGCGCGATCGGGACCCGCTACGTCGCAGGCAAGGGGATCGAGCCGGGGATGATCAATCGTTGACCCGCAGCCGACATCCCATGACGAGGCTTCCAGACGACTACGGGGAGCGGGTCTACGCCGGAGTCCTGGGCAAGACCATCGGGGTCTACCTCGGGCGTCCCTTCGAGGGCTGGACCTACGAAATGATCCAGTCCCGGCTCGGTGACGTCGAGAACTACGTCCAAGACCAGGTCGGAGTGCCGCTGCTGGTCACCGACGACGATCTCGCTGGCACCTTCACCTTTCCCAGGGTGATCTCGGATCAGGGCTTCGATCCAGAAATCACGTCGGAGCAAATCGGTGAAGGCTGGCTGAATACCTTGATCGAGAACCGTACCGTTCTCTGGTGGGGAGGACTCGGCAACTCGACCGAGCACACCGCGTTCCTTCGCTTGAAGAGCGGGATCAACGCTCCACGCAGCGGCTCGGCTGCGCTGAACTCGCAGGTCGTCGCGGAGCAGATCGGCGCCCAGATCTTCATCGATGGCTGGGCGATGCTCTCGCCCGGCGACCCATCGCAGGCGGCTCGGCTTGCCGAGTGTGCAGCGCGCGTCAGTCACGATGGTGACGCGGTGCATGCTGCGGTGGTCCTCGCCGTCATGGAGTCCATGGCGTTCGTGGAGTCCGACACGCAGGCGCTCCTCGAGACGGCCCTGGGCTTCATCCCGACCGACTCCATCATCCGTCAGCTGATCGACGACGTCCGGGAGTGGAGCCGTACCGAGGCTGATTGGCGAGCGACTCGTGAGCGGGTCGCCGCTCGCTACGGCTACGACCGTTACGGAGGCAACTGTCACGTCGTGCCGAACCACGGCTTGATCGTCCTGTCACTCCTCCATGGCCGAGACGACTTCTCCGAGACGCTGAAGATCGTGAATACCTGTGGTTGGGACACCGACTGCAACTCAGGCAATGTCGGTTGCCTCATGGGGATCAAGAATGGTCTCGAGGGTATCGATGCAGGGCTCGAAACGGGGCGCGACTGGCGTGGGCCGGTTGCAGATCGTCTCTACGTGTCGGCAGCCGATCCGAGCTGGGGTATCAGCGATTGTGTCAGGGAGTCGTTGGAGATCGTCAACGCCTCCCGATGCATGAGGGGACAAGCTGCATGGTCGCCCAAGAACGGAGCTCAGTTCCACTTCGAGATGCCGGGCAGCATGCAGGGTTTCGTGGTCACCCAGGGTGAAGGTGCCATCCACAACGTCACTGGACGCAGCGCCTCGGGAGGCCAACACACCTTGCGACTCGCAGCCCGGGGTGAAGCGTGTTTCGGGACTCCCGTCTTCGTGCCGTCGACTGACGCGGCGGAGTGGTTCGAGAAACCGAGGAATCCCTATCCGCTGGTCGCCTCACCGCGGATCTACCCAGGGCAGACGCTCACGGCACGCCTGCTAGACGGAAACGGCTCGGACGTCGCGCTCTATGTCCGCTACTACGATCAAGACGACCAGCCGCAAATGGTCTGCTCCCGGCCGGTTGCCGTTGACGACGTCAGCGAGCTGACCTTCGAAGTCCCGCCGGAGGCCTATCCGGCATTCGAGGTGGGTCTCGAGACCCGCGGATCCGTACACCTCGACTTTCTCCGGTGGGAAGGGGAGCCGAATCTGGTCTGCGAGCTCCCGAGAGGCTCCGGACGCGGCACGACCATGAGGCGGCGGGCCTGGGTCAACGGTGTCGACGATTTCTCGTCTGCTCCATGGGTCCGTGGTTTTCGCTTGATCCAAAACGACGGCCGCGGTTTGTTGATCCAGGGCAACCGCGACTGGCGTGACATCGCGGTCAGTGCCGACGTCGCAACCGACCTCGCGACCTGCGTCGGAGTTGCGGTGCGAGTGCAGGGCATGCGCCGGTACTACGCTTTGTTACTGAATCGAGAAGGCGACGTGCGCCTCGTCAAGAGGGTGGGAGGTGAAGAGGTGCTCGCGAGCGTGCCATTCGAGTGGCGGTTCGGGGAGACCTACGACCTCAGTCTTGCCGTGAGCGGCGAG
This sequence comes from Thermoanaerobaculia bacterium, assembly GCA_028285365.1. GTDB lineage: Bacteria > Acidobacteriota > Thermoanaerobaculia > Multivoradales > Multivoraceae > JANQPS01. The sequence goes on from JANQPS010000407.1 coordinate 2,289, forward strand.
ACGTTGAGTGCATCGATCGACGGCCGGCCCCTTCTGACCGCTCACGATGCCGAGCTCTCTTGCGGCGGTATGGCCCTTGTCGTGGAGGAGGGATGCAGCAAGACGCGTCGAGTCAGCGTCGCGCCAGCGTGAGGGGGTCGAGATCCTGGGTTGACTCCGGACCGAGTGGGGACCTTGTCACAGGTGCGCCCGGCTTGTGCGCCCTGCCAATCGTGCACTCTGCTAGTCGTGCACTCTGCCTCCAAGGCTGCCTGGATGTTGCCTGACGCTGGCTGGCCGGCTGGAGCTGCGTGCTACCTTTGCTTGCGGAGTCGTCGCTGAAGGTGGCTTCGTAGGGAGTGGCCATCACCGACACCGGGACCACGTCACGCTGGATTCTTGCGGAGAACAAGCCACTGCGCTTGTTCACGCTGTTCATCTTGTACGTCTGCCAGGGGCTGCCCATCGGGCTCTTCTGGTTTGCGATTCCGGCGTGGATGGCGGCGCGGGGAGCCGGTGCGGCAGACGTTGGTTACGTGGTCGGTCTCACGGCGCTGCCGTGGACGCTCAAGCTCGTCAACGGCTTCTTCATGGACCGCTACGCGTTCTTGCCCATGGGGCGCCGGCGGGCTTGGTTGGCCGGTGCGCAGCTGGTGATGATCGTGTGTCTGCTGGTCTCCGCGATTACCGATCCGCCGGCGAACGCGACACTTTTCCTGGGTCTCATCGGCTTCGTGGTGAACATGGCGACGACTTTTCAGGACGTCGCGGTGGACGGCCTCGCCGTCGACATCCTCGAAGAAGACGAACGGGCCCGCGGCAGCGGAATGATGTTTGGCGGTCAGGCCATAGGAATCTCAGCGGGAACGGCCGTCAACGGTTGGGTGATCGCGCGCTTTGGCGCAGCGTCGGCCTATCTCATGACGGCTGCGCTGATTGCGCTCGCCACGGTGTACGTCTTGAGCCTGCGAGAGAGACAGGGCGAGCGCCGGTTTCCCTGGAGCGCGGGCGAGACCCATCCGCGTAATCTCGCGATTCACGTGGGTGCGTGGGGTCCCATCCTCAGCTCGACGTTCAAGTCGATGGTCCGTCCAGTGAGCCTGTTTTGGGTACTGGTGCTGCTCGTCAAAGGTTTTCACTACGGCGTATTCACCGGCATGACCCCGCTGATCGGGACTGGTGAGGTGGGTTGGGAAGAGGAGGGCGTCACCAACCTGGTGGCTTCCGCGAGTCTCCTGGGAGGTGTGCTGGGCCTGACCGTGGGCGGCTGGCTCGGAGACCGTTTCGGGGCCAAGCGATCCGGCATCGGACTCCTGGGAGCCTATCTCGTGCTCAGCCTGGCAATGTGGTCGAGCGTCGAGATGTGGAGCGAGCCGAACGTCTTCCGGGCCTTCGGTTACGCGTGGCTCGGCCTGGACACGTTGCTGACGGTGGCGATCCTGCCGATTTCGATGAGGCTCTGCGACCCTCGTGTTGCCGCGACCCAGTTCACCCTCTACATGGCGAGCACGAACTTCGGTATCTCGAGCGGCGCCTGGGTTCTTGGTCTGAGCGATCGCCTGGGTGGCCTGCCAAACCTGTTCCTGGTGGTATTTGCACTTCACAGTCTCGGCATCGTGACCATGTTGATCGTGAAATTCCCGAGACGCTCTCAGGTGGTGGAACAGGTAGCGGCCCAGCTGCCCGAGGCTGAAGGACCCGTACCGACGCGAAACTGAGGAGATCCCGGCTCCAGCTCGCAACAGGAGTGACGCCATGGCGACATCAGATCCCGCCCTGACCATCGACCGACGGCTGCCTCTGATTCTCGGTTTTCAGCGCGTCGCTGAAAGCACCGAGAAGGCGACTCGATTCATCGAGTACGGCAAGGGAATCTGCGTCTACGACAGCGAAGGTCGCGAATACATCGAGGCGACGTCTTCGTTCTACGTCGCCTCCCTCGGCTATCAGAACGACGAGCTGATCGACGCGATCGAACGTCAATATCGCGACCTGCCGTTTTATGTCTCTGCCATGCATCGCACCAGCCAGGCGTCGGTCGACCTGGCGGAGAAGCTGGTCGAGATCGCTCCGGTCAGCGAGCCCCACGTCATGTTCGGGTCGAGCGGCTCGGAAGCCAACGACTTTCTGATCAAGATGTTGCGCTTCGCTGCGGTTGCCCGCGGTGAGCCGGACCGCAAGACGATCATCAGCCGTCGGGGCAGCTACCACGGTGGCACGCTCGCAACTGCGAGCCTCACCGGAGGACACCACGATGAGTTTGGACTTCCGATCGAGGGATTCCGCCACGTCAGCCAGCCGGACTACCACGGAGCACGTGAGCCGAGCGAATCGCCAGCGGAGTACTCGATCCGGCTGGCGGGCGAGCTCGAGGCGCTGATCGAGGCCGAGCCGGAGGGCAGCATTGCAGCCTTCTTCGCGGAGCCGATCTGTTTCTCGGATGGTCTGCGAACGCCCCCGGCCGAGTACTTTCCCGCGATGACGACTGTGCTCGAGCGCTACGGCATCGACTTCGTAGCCGACGAGGTCGTGACCGGCTTCGGGCGCACAGGCCGCGTCTTCGCCAGCGAGACGCTCGGGCTTCGGCCGCACCACGCCACCATGGCAAAAGGCATCACTTCTGGTTACTTCCCGTTGTCGGCGATTGCGGTGGGGCGCGAGCTCTACCAGGATCTGGAGACCGGATCGGATCGCATCGGGACACTGGCTCATGCCGGCACGTTTGCCGCCCATCCGGTCGGTGCCGCCGCCGGCCTCAAGGCCATCGAGATCATCGAGCGCGACCATCTCGTGGAGCACGCCGCGACGATGGGTGAGCGGTTGGCGACCGGCCTTGCGCGCTACGCGGACCATCCGCTGGTAGGTGACGTCCGGAGTGCCGGTCTCGCTGGCTGCCTCGACTTCCTGCGTCGCGACGGTGACGACCGTCCTGTCAACGACGATGCGGACGCTGTTTTGAAGACCGTCTACGAGGCCTTGTTAGAGAGAGGTGTGGTGGGTCGCCCGGCCGGTCGCAGCCTTGTGTTCGCGCCGCCGCTGATCATCAAGGCCGACGAGGTCGACGAGATCTGCTCGCGCATCGGACTGGCGCTCGAAGACGCTTTGGGTGGCTCCTGAGCGTGACGGATGGCAGCAGCGGCATGGTAGAGAACCCCGAGCCGGAGGGACCGCGGCACGAAGAGACCATCCGGTATCGGCCGATGGGGCCTTCCGACGTGGATGGAGTGCCCACGGATTGCCATGGCAGTCGAGACGCTCTCGTCGAAAGGATCGACGATCTCGGCGCAGCCGCCATCCTCGCATTCGATGGGCCCCAGCACGTCGGTCAACTCCAGTTCCGTCGCTACCGGAAGGAACAGCGGTCAGCCAACGGCATCTGGCACGCCGACTACTGGGGGGACTTTGGTGCCAATGCCCCCGAGTTGCCACATGCGACGCTTGCGATCCACTGCTACCACGTCGGGCAACTGACGGACGGAGAGGAACGAGACGCGCGCTACTTTGGCCGCGGCATCGGCCTCGCCCTGCTGGATGAGCTGATCACCTGGGCCGGAGATCGTGGCTTCGAGGCCATCGTGGCCAAACACACACCGCAAGACCGTGCGGTGATGGGCTTCATGGGTGGCCAACCCGCCAGTGCCTATGAGGAGCGAGGCTTCGAGATCTTTTCGAGCTGGGTGGACGAGCAACTCGACGAGACCGTGCGAGAACGCAAGCTCGTGGAGAACGACGCTGCTGCCGATGCCGTGGCACGGGTTGGCCTTTGTATCAGGCGGTTCCGTCTCAGGCGGTCTTGATCGACAGGCGTTTACGGCTGGCTCGTCAGCCGGGCTTCGGCGAGGAGCGACCTCAGGTCCGTGGTTTCGGCGCTGACTTCCACGTCGTGGCGGTGTTGCTCGTAGAGCAGCCGTCCCTGGTCGACCTGGCGGGTGAAGAGCTCCTTGAGAGACTGTGTCGGTAGTGTTCTACCGCCAGCGTAGTAGCTCTTGGCAACCTGTCCGAGAGCCCAGGTGGAAGCGAACGACATCGCGGCCCCGGTGGCCGTGGCTGCGACGGTGGAGAGCTTGCTCTTCTCTTTGACCTTTTTGCCCTTTCCCTTCTTGTCCTTCTGTTTCTTGCCTTTTCCCTTTCGCCTCTTCGAAGGCTTGTCGAACAGCCCTCCAACCATCTTTCGGGCATAAGTCTCGAGGACTTGCGAGGTCATACCGATGCCGACGGTAGCGAGGAACTCCATGATGTGTCCGCGGTCGAGCTGGTAGCCATAGCGTCGCCCGATGCGGTAGACCATCTTCGTCTGGAGCGGCACGACGGCCATCGTCGCGAGGGTCTGTGGCAGGAGCTCGAGACCACCGTTGAGAACCGAGTAGCGCAGAATCATCTGGTCGATCTCAGAGGACTCGGTCTTGCCAGAGGGCGGGCTCGTCGGCAGTGGCGGTAGGTGTGGAACTGGCGGCAGCTGGGTCGTTGAGAACGTCTCTTCGGGAGCGACTGCCGGGTCGGAGCTCTCCAGGGGCATCGTCATGAGGCGCTCTGCCTCCTGGTCGATCTCCTGGGCCGTATCGCTTTCCAGCGAGAGAGCGGCACTCAGCTGATCGAGGAACTGCCGCTCGGCGGCATTCGTGAGGCCGTCCGCGTCACAGACGCCCACTGCCATCTCGTAGGCCAGCGTCCGCAGCATTGGACTCTGGAGCTTTTGTGCTTCCTCCTCCGGCGTCGCCTCGCCCATGAGCACGCGTTCATAGAGGGACGGCGTAAACGAGGTGTCGAGACTCTCGAAGACGTCTTTGAGCCGCTCGCGCTCCGCGTCCTGTTTGCTGCCGTCAGCAAAAGCTGCCATGAGACTGATCGTGACGACGGCTTCGCGTTCTTCCGGGGTGGTGATCACGCTGCTTCTCCAGGATGAGGCTCTGTTTGCCGAGGACTCCTGTCCTGAGATTCGTGGGCGCCTGGAGATCGGACGTCTCTTTTGCGCGCTGGTGCCTAGCCAACGAGAGGCACCTGAGGGAGATCAGGCCTGGGTGCCACGTCTCATGGTCTTGGGACCCCAGACGATCAGCACGACGAGCACCAGCGCCAGACCAAAGTAGAGATTCCAGGCGTCGGTACCGCGCCAGCTCGTTGCTACGTTGCGAATCGGGACGAAGAGATCGCCAGAGAGGTTGCCCGTGGTGTGTAGCAGGAGGGCTGCGAATACGACACCGCCCACATGGACGTGCACCCACGTGTAGAGGATGGCCAGGATCATGACCCCGATGGCCCACGGTAGGAAGGGAATCTGGGCTTGGGGCGAGCCGGGGATGAAGAACAACGGGATATGCCACGCCACCCAGAAGAGTCCCAGAATCAGGCTCGCGCCCAAGGCCGTGCCTCTCTTCAAAAGGCGTGG
>JANQPS010000421.1 GCA_028285365.1 Thermoanaerobaculia bacterium
TGACCTGGCAGCCGAAGACGTCGGCGACGATCTGCAGGATCGATCGACTCAGCGAGCCACCGCCCGCGGCGACGATCCTCCTGGGCGGCGTCGCATTCCATTCGGAGTGGAGCCTCATGGCCAGAGCCTGTCCTTCGACGACGGCTCGGCAGTTGCCGTCGGGGTCGTCCTCGCCGAGATCTGCGCTTCGTGTTACGCCGTGGGCCGGGGCTGAGCCGGCGCTGCGGGGAACGATCTCGGGATCGAACCAGGGAATCATCAGCCGGCCGTGGTTGCCGGGTGGGGTCCTTTCGATGGCTTGCGAAAACGAGCGCCAGTCGAGGTCAAAACGATCACGGACGCGTTCTCTGGCAAGCGAACCGTTGCGAAAGCAAAGGAGGCTCATGGGAGCGCCGTTGGGCGCGATGAAGACGTGACTGGCGCCCGAGTCGTCGCACTGGACTTCGGACATGATCGAAAACACCGTGTCACTGGTTCCGAGACTGATTGCCATGTCGCCGGGATGGCGAAGACCCATGCCGAGTGCGGAAGAAGGGTTGTCGCCGGTGCCGACCGCGACGAGGCAGGGGCCGAAGCCGTAGCGCGAGTAGTAGGGAGCGAGCTGGCCTGCGGCGCTCGACGGCGTTGCGAGAGCGGGTAGCTTGCCGGCAAGACCGTTGGCCGTGGCCTCGAGCGCCCGAGCACTCCACTGTCGTGACGTGATGTCCATGAGGTTCATTCCTGAACCGTCGCCGTGGTCGATGGGCGCAAGGTCTCCAATGAGCAGCGACGTCATGAAGGAGCTGACCAGGGCAATGTCCGTTGTGTCTCGGTAGCCCTCCGGATCGAGCTGGCTGAACCTCCTGATCTGCGGTCCCGTGAAGCGCTCGAAACAGTCAGAGCCCGTGAGCCTCGCCGTCGCCGCGGTTCCTCCGAGCGACTCGCGGATCTCCTGGCACTCGGTGGTGGTCGACGAGTCGGTCCAGATCGGAGAACTCGCGCGGCTGAAGACGTTTCGCAGCTGCTGCTCCAGATCGAGAGCGGGATCGAGCGCCGCCAGGGACGCCTTGGCCTGGTCTGTCAGGTAGACAGAACCGTGCTGCTGGCCGGCGAGGGCAATGGCCTTGACGTTGTTGGTCAGACTCTGCTGCGCCGAGAGCTTCTGGAACAGGAGATCGAGGGCTTCGACCCACATCAAGGGAGGCGCATGCCCTTGGGACGGGTCTTCGCTGGGGAGCTGCCCCCCGCGAGTCCCGTAGCCAGGCAGCTCGTCATCGAAGCGAACGGACTCACGATGAAGCACTCGACCGAGGTGGTCGATCACGAGTGCGGTCAGGCTCTGGGTGCTGGAGTCGAGGCCAAGGAACAGACCTGAATCAGCCTCCGGAGGCTCCGGTGTATGGGTGTCGCTCAAGTGAAGTTGGTCTCTTCTTGCGCAAGCGGGCGCTGCGGCGACCTTGCCCTATTCGATCGTCGTGCAGTAGAGGTAGTCGTTGAGCATGCTCTCGAGGAGCTCCTGACGACCGCTGCGAAGGTCCGGCTCGCCGGCGCGCAAGGCGTACTCTTCGAGTTCCGGAAGGGTCACGTTGCGGCTCATGATGCGCTTGCCGATACCTCTGCGGTAGCCGGCGTAGCGCTCGCGGACGAGTTTGCCTGCCGTGCCCAGGACGCGGTCACTACGCATTCGCTCGACGATCAAGAGCGCCCTGGCGAAGACGTCCATGGCACCGACGTGCGCATGAAACAGGTCGAGCGTGTCGAAGGACCCGCGGCGCACCTTGGCGTCGAAGTTGAGCCCGCCATGAGACAAACCACCCTGGGTCTGGACGACGAGCAGCGCGCAGACGCACTCTCGGAGGTCGAAAGGGAAGTTGTCGGTGTCCCAGCCGACCCCCTCGATACCGCTGTTGATGTCCAGGGAACCGAGCTTGCCCGCGTCAGCCGCAGCCTGCAGCTCGTGGTGAAAGCTGTGGGTGGCCAGAGTCGCATGGTTGGCTTCGACGTTGATCTCGAAGTGATCGAGGAGATCGAACTCTCTCAGAAAGTTCAGGCAGTGTGCGACGTCGAAGTCGTACTGGTGGGTCGTCGGTTCTTTGGCCTTGGGTTCGAGGAAAAAGCGTCCCTTGAAACGTCGCTTCTTGGCGTAAGTCACCGCGAGGTGAAGGAACGAGGCGAGCTGCTCGCGCTCCTGGCGCATGTCGGTGTTGATGAGCGAGCTGTATCCTTCCCGGCCGCCCCAGAAGACGTAGCCGCTGCCTCCGAGGGTGACGGTGGCATCGATGGCTCGACGCACTTGTGCTGCTGCGTGAGCGAAGACCTTGGGGTCAGGGTTGGTCGCGGCGCCGTGGGTGTAGCGGGGATGACTGAAGAGATTGGCCGTACCCCAGAGCAGCTCGACTCCGGTTTCCTGCTGTTTGGCTTTGGCTTTCCGCACGAGACGGGCGAGGTTACGCGCGCTGACGGCGACGTCGGAACCTTCGGGTGCGAGATCACGATCGTGGAAACAGTAGCGCTCGATCCCGAGCTTCTCGAAGAACTCGAACGCCGCATCGAGAGTGTTCTCGGCGATCTCGAGCTCGGAGGACCCTCGACTCCACGGGCGATCGTAGACCGAGTCAGGGCCGAACGGATCCGTGCCGCCCCCTTTGAATGTGTGCCAGTAGGCGACCGCAAACCGGAGATGGTCGGCCATGCGCCGCCCCCGGATCCGTCGCTCGCTGTCGTACCAGCGAAATGCTAGAGGCGAGCGGGACGCCGGTCCCTCGTAGGGGATCTTGCCTTCGACCTCAGGAAAGTAGCGAGTCATGCTGCTGAACCAGGAGAGATGATCGATGACTGGCTCGGTCCAGTGCCGGTACGCATATCGAGGGACTTCGACTGCATGACCTTTGGCTCCTCATGAGTGTCCAGCTAGTCCTCGAAGGCAGCGTCGAACGCAACTGCCGAGGGTTTGAAGTCGAGATCGCGAACGAAGCTCGCGGCCTCGGTGGCGCCGTGCTCGCGATCCATACCCGAGTCCTCCCACTCGACTGACAGCGGACCTTCGTACTCGATGTCGTTGAGTGCCCGAATGATCTCCTCGAAATCCACGGTGCCTCGCCCTGGCGACCGGAAGTCCCAGAAACGACGCGAATCCCCGAACTCGAGGTGGCCTCCGAAGACCCCCGCGGCTCTGGGGCGATCCGACCAGAAGACGTCCTTGATGTGAACGTGAAAAATGCGATCGGAGAATCGTCTGATGAAGTCGACGTAGTCCACACCCTGATAGCCGAGATGGCTAGGGTCGTAGTTGAAGCCGAACGCGGGATGCCCGTCGAGCGCTTCGAGTGCGTGTTCGGCGGTGACGATGTCGAAGGCGATTTCGGTGGGATGAACTTCCAGCGCGAAGCGCACTCCCTGCGCGTGAAACTCGTCGAGGATCGGTTTCCAGCGCTTCGCGAAGTCGGCGAAGCCGTCTTCGATCATCGATGTCGGGACTGGTGGGAACGAATACAGGAGATGCCAGATCGAGCTGCCGACGAAGCCGTTGACGACACCGACGTCGAGACGTTTGGCGACCCGCGCGGTCTCTTTCATCTCTTCGGCGGCGCGCTCACGGACACCCTCGGGTTCACCGTCTCCCCAGACGTGCTCAGGAAGGATCGAACGGTGGCGTTCGTCGATGTTGTCGCAAACGGCCTGCCCGACCAGGTGGTTCGAGATGGCAAAAAGCTCGAGGTCGTGCGCTTGGAGTAGTTCTCGTTTTGCTGCGCAATAGGCATCGTCTGCCAGAGGCACTTCGATGTGGTCGCCCCAGCAGGCGAGCTCCAGTCCGTCGTAGCCGAACGAGTTGGCTTTCGAACAGAGATCCTTCAAGGGAAGGTCCGCCCATTGACCGGTGAACAGGGTGACAGGTCGTGCCATGGATCCTCCAGTACGCTGTAGCTGATGAGGGCAACTCGAAGACGGCGCGCACATGCATGACCTGGCAAGCCGGCCGCCGCCTGCCCCGGGTCGGTTGGGCAACGGCGGCGTCTCCTTTCGGGAAGACGCGCTGTCTAAGAGTCGAAGAAGTGTACGCCGCGCCAGAGTCCTTGAACAGTCGGTGTCCTCGAACAGTGATCAGCGGCACGTCGCGGCTAGAGCCGAGTCCACTTGCTCTGATCGTCGCGTGTGCTGCGCGTCACCGCATCGATGAATCGCATTCCTCGGGCACCGTCGTGTACGGTGGGGAAGTCGCGGGCGGCTTCCGGCGGCTCCACGCCCTCCAGCCTGGCGATGAGGCAGTCGGCGAAGTTGCGATAGATGTTGGCGAACGCTTCGAGGAATCCCTCGGGATGACCCGCCGGGAGGCGCGTGTTGTAGGCGGTGATCTCCGCCACGCCTTGGCCTGAGGTTCTCATCGTCTCGCGCGGACGGTCCGGCCACTTGAGCTGCAGGGTGTTGGGCTCTTCTTGGTGCCACTCGAGCCCGCCGCGCTCGCCGTACACACGGATGGCGAGGGCGTTCTCTTCGTCGATGGACACCTGACTGGCATACAGCACCCCTCGAGCACCACCTTCGAAGCGAATCAGCACGTTGCCGTCGTCGTCCAGCTGACGTCCCGGTACGAAGGTCGTCAGATCGGCGCAGAGCTCTTCGATCGGCAGCCCGGTGATGTACTCCGCGAGGTTGGCTGCATGGGTACCGATGTCGCCCATGCAACCAGCAGCTCCGGAGCGAGCAGGATCCGTCCGCCAGTTGGCCTGTTTTTGACCGGTGCTCTCGAGGTCCTCTGCAAGCCAGCCCTGGGGATATTCGACCACCACTTTGCGAATGCGGCCAAGATCGCCTCGGGCGACCCGTTCGCGGGCTTCCTTGACCATCGGGTAACCGGTGTAGTTGTGAGTGAGCGCAAACAGCAGGCCGCTGGTTTCGACCGTTTCGACGAGTTGCTCCGCCTCTCGCACATCGAGCGTCATGGGTTTGTCGCAAACGACGTGGAGGCCCGCGCGGAGGGCCCGTTCGGCGACAGGAAAGTGCATGTGGTTCGGAGTGACGATGCTGACGAAGTCCGCTCCGTCGTCGCGCCCGGTTTCACCGTCGATGAGCTCCTCGAAGGTCGGGTAGTTGCGGTCGTCAGGAAGCAGGAGATCTCGTCCGGATGCGAGTGACTTCTCCGGCGTCGAGCTGAGAGCTCCGGCCACCAGGTCGATTCGACCATCGAGCCCGGCGGCCATTCTGTGCACCGCACCGATGAAGGCGTCGCGGCCGCCTCCGACCATCGCCATGCGAAGTCTTCTCTTCATGTCGTCTTCTCCTGTGTGGTTGCCGAATCCGGTGGGCTCGAAGCCGGCCCCGATGTCTAGCTCGTAGCTGGTTTGCGTTGTTGTGCGAGGCTGGACTGAATCACGGTGCCCACTCTGCGCTCGGAGCTGAAGACACCGACTCGCGCGTGGCCGAGCCCGTTCTCTGCACGCGAGCTCTCGGCCACGAGGCAGAGCCATCCGTCGTCCGCTACTCGGAGTGGGAAGTCCTCGAGGAAAATGTTGCAGTCGCAGTTGATGAAGCCGAATGCCGTCGTCCTGCGCTGGGTCTGCATTCGAAAGCGACCTGAAACCGCGTTGGCAAAGTCTGCGACGAGTGCCAAACGCTGGAGCGTCGTCGGCGTCTCGCCCTGGACGAGGGCGCCCGAGTAGCGGACCCACGCCCCGAAGCGGGGCTGGTCGGGCCCGAACGGTAGCCAGCGGGTGTCGACCTCGAAGTGGAACCCGTGCGGGAGTCCGAGATGAGTAGGAGCCATGGTCACGGATTCGAGGGTCTCGGGTGACGGCAGTGGCACAGAGAGCCGGGATGCAGTTTCGTGTTCACGGCTCGTGGCAGAGTCGACCCTGTCGGTTGGACGCAAGAACAGCATGGTGGCCTCTGCGAGGAGCTTCTCATCGTCGAAGAGCCGACTCTGGACGACCGCCAGTCGACGTGACGAACGTCGGAGCTCTGCTTCACCTCGCAGGGGGCTCTTCGGAATGGCCCTGAAGAGGTCTATGGTGATTCGCGATGCCAGGAGATCGTGTCCTGGGCGTTCCCGCTCCAGACAAACTTCACCGAGCCTGACGAGAAGCGCTGAGGGCGGACCGCCGTGCTGAGCGTCGTGGCTCCAGGGGCCGCCGGCGAGATCCGTGGGGTCGTAGAGATCGCGCTGCCTGCGGTAGAGCGGACCCGCTGAAGACTTCTTGGGAGAGACGGACGGACTCATTCGGAACTCATTCGGAACTCATTCGGAAGTCAATCGGAACTCTGGCGAACTCTTTGGAGAGAAGCTTCTTCGAGGGCTGGCGGCGTCGGTGCTCTCGCCTGCGCGGGCTCACGGGTTGGTCGGCGAAAGGTCCTCGGCCGGGCGACGGTCTCTCAGATACGGAGTGGACGGTCATTGTAGAATGCGCCAGACGTCGCAACGAAGGCGGCCGGCTGCAGTGATCTCGCGCCTGGGTGCGCCCTCGAGCCATTCGATGTCCCCGATGATCCCGCTGGTGACTCGGATCAGTTGTTCAGCGGAAGAGCGACGTGCCCGCGAGGCACAAGTGGAGGTTCTCAGTGGAATCCGGAACGCGTGATCGTATTCAGCAGTTGGTCGAGTCCAACCAGGTTTTCCTCTTCATGAAGGGACATCGGGGGGGGCCGCAGTGCGGCTTTTCCGCACAGATCGTGCAGATCCTCGACCGGGTCTTGCCGTCGTACGAGACCTTCGACGTGTTGTCCGACATGGAGGTTCGCGAAGGGATCAAGGAGTTCTCGGACTGGCCTACTATCCCCCAGCTCTACATCGGAGGCGAGTTCCAGGGCGGCTGTGACATCGTGCGCGAGATGTACGAAGCCGGTGAGCTTCATGAAGCCCTGGGCCTCGAGCAGCCATCGGTCCTCGAGCCGAAGATCACGGTCACCGAGGCAGCCATGGAGGTTCTCGAACGAGCGAAGACGCAATCTGGTGGGGGAGACCTCCATATCGGCGTCGATTCTCTGTTTCGCCACAGCCTCGGATTCGGACCCGCCATGAGCTCAGCCGAGGTCGTTCGAGAGATCGGAGACCTGACCGTACGGTTGGACCGCGACTCTGCGGCTCGAGCCGACGGCCTGGTGCTCGACGCCCAACAAATGCCCGATGGCACGATGGCGATCAATTGCTCCAATCCGAACGCGCCAGTCGCGGTTCGTCAGATGCCGGTCGAGCAGCTGCAGCAGCTCAGGAGCATCGATCAGGAGATGCGTTTGATCGACGTCCGAACCGTCGAAGAGCGCGAGATCGCTTCGATCGACGGTTCAGTGTTGTTGGACGAGTCGGTGGCACGCGAGCTCACGGAGCTGGAGCGCGACACGATGCTGGTTTTCTACTGCCATTCTGGTCAACGATCCCAACAGGCTGCCGAACAGTTTGCGTCGATGGGGTTCACCAACGTGCACAACCTGGCTGGCGGGATCGATGCGTGGTCGGTCGGGGTTGATGCCGACGTGCCGCGCTACTGACCGTAGACCGCAACTTCCCACAGCCGATAGACGCCGAGGTCTTCTCACATGTCGATTCAGATCAACCGCCCTCCTAGCGAAACCGTCGACAGGATCCGGACCGCGATCGAAGCTGCGATCGAAGGCGCCGTGGTGGAAGCGCGCGGCATGGGCGGACACTTCGAGATCCGAGTGGTCTCTACCATCTTCGAGGGCAAGAACCGGCTCGCCCGCCAGCGCCTGGTGCTCAGCGCGATCGCGGATCTCATGAAAGGCGAGAACGCTCCGGTGCACGCGGTCGATCGCATCGAGACCGTCGTACCGGAGTCGGACTCCTGAGACTCCGCGGATTTCCAACGGCATCAGACGCGTGAGCGCTGAGGACTGTTTCGCGTCGCTGGATCTCGGTGGCACGACGCTGCAGGGCCTGCTGGCGACGGGTGATGGAGACGTCCTGGCAGAGCGCCAGGTGCCGACGGAGTCCTTTCGAGGATCCGGGGCCGTGCTCGACTCGATGGCGGGGCTCGTCGAAGCTCTGGCACTCGAAGGTGGTGCGACACCGTGCGCCCTCGGGGTGGGTTGCCCCGGCCTCGTCGACTCTGGAACTGGTGAGGCTCTGTGCCTGCCGAAC
>JANQPS010000422.1 GCA_028285365.1 Thermoanaerobaculia bacterium
TGACCTGGATCCTCACGTCCATCGCGACGTCGGGGGGCAGCGTTAGATCGATCTCGCCGTTGAGAGTTCCGAACGACATCGACCGGTCAGCGTCGACGGTTTCGAACTCGGCGAGAATCGAACCGTTGAGCGCATCGACCGAGGCCCAGCCACCAACTCTCCGCAGCTCGACGGAACCGTTGTTGGTACTCACCTCCAGCCCGCCGTGGACCCCCTCCACGAGGATCTCGCCACCCCCGTCCACGCCGACGACGAGATCGACGCGCTCGGGAACGAGCACGAGCAGGTCGAGGGATCGCACCCCGCTCGTCTCGGGGGAGTCGGCCACCACACTCACGACGCTCGCGTCGGTTGAGATCCGCGAAGATCCGTCCCTGCTGCTCACGACAAAACCCTTTGCGGGGGGCCTCAGAACGGTCGCATCACCCGCCGTCTTGGTCGAACGACTCTCCACGACGACCGAATCGCGATCGTGGGCCCGGACCTCGAGACGTCCCCAGTAGAGCGTGATCTCTACCCGTTTGGGACCATCAGGTCGCGCAAACGGCACTTCGGTGGGTTGACCCTGGGCTCCCGTGAGGCCACAGGTTCCCAGAATCGCAACCCCGATGATCCTGCGCACCAGCCAGCTCACAGTCTGTCTCCTGCCGTGCCGCTCGGCTCCCGTCCTCGGCCAACCGACGCTTCGATCTCGGAGCGCAGATCAGCCGCTCGACTCCTGACTTCAGTGGTCAGTTCTGATCGGCTCAGGAGACCATCGATCGCATGAATCGCCTGCTCCTGATCGACGAGCTGTGCCGTGGCGAGATCATCCAGGAACGCCAGGGTCGACAGCTGGACCAACGGGGACGCCTGGGTGGGAACGGAGCGAGCTAGGACTCCGGCCAGCTCGCTCGAGATCGCGCTGTTGGAGAGGTAGCGGTCCAGAGCGCCGATCGCCGCCAAACGCACTCCGACGTTGGGATCTCGAGTCGCTGAGTGCACGAGGGCTGCGGTCACCGTCCGAGTCGGACTCGAGAGGTCGCCGGCGGCGCCGACGGCGGTCAAGCGAGAGCTCGCCGACGAGCCCTCGTGAAGCGCAATCGCCAGCGTCGTCTGCAGGTCTTCCGATAGCTGATCAGGCATCCTTGCAGGAGTGCTCACCCGGGCAGCCACAAGCCCCAGAGCCAAGCCGACGACCAGCATGGCCGCCAGGCGCCAGTCACCGCGAGCCGGCGATTCCGACGAGGAAGGGAGAGAACTCGGTCCCATCGCTTCGCGCTCGGCCCGCTCGGCTGCCAGCGCTCGAACGAGCAAGTCGACGACACTCTCGCCGGTACTCTCGTCAGTTCGATCCGAGCCGGCTGACCAATCCATGTCGCGTCGGCCGAGCTGGCGAAGATCCGTCCAGATCTCTCGCAACTCCTCGAGCTGGTCGGCGTCCGACGTTTCGAGAGCAGGCTCGAGCGATGCGAACGTCACGCGCTGATCTTCAGTCAGCCCACCCTTCGGCGTCGGCATCCGGTCAGACTTCGACATCGTGTCCTCCTTCCCCATCCATCCTCTCCATCGAGTCCCGCAAGGCACGCAACGCGCGACTCACTCGCACCCGCAGGGCGCCCGGACTGACGCCCATGAGATCTCCGAGCTCGCGATAGGTCATGCCTTCGACTCGCGCCAGCAAGAGGAGCTCGCGGGTCGGCTCCGAAAGATCCCACAGAGCTTCCTGCAGACGCTCCATGCGCTCCTGACCAGCCACGATCCGGTAAGGGTCCGGGCTTTGGTCCGGCGGATCCTCTCTGCGTTCATCCGTTGGTTCGGCGACGCTCAGGGCTCGATCTCTCGTTCTTCGCTGCAGGGCGTCGACCCGTTCGTTGCGGGCGATGACAAACAGCCAGCCTCTCACCGAGCCGCGGTGGCGGTAGCTGTCTGCGTAGCGCCACGCACGCAGGAAAACCTCCTGTCGCACATCTGCGGCGAGGTCAGGGTCGCGCGTCATCCCCACCAGATAGTCGAGGACCTCTTTCCCGTAGCGGCGGTGGAGCTCGCTGAGCGCCTCGCCGTCGGCGCGACTCATCATCTGGACGATCCGTTCGTCTGAGGCTTCGCTGAGAGGCATCGCGCACACCGTCGAGTCTCGCATCACCTTGCAAGACCCCGGTGAGCGCCCATCGTTACAGGCAACCTCGCGCGCCTGCCAGAAAGCTTGTCGGTAAGCGCCACGCGATAGGCTGAGGCCTTGGCCCCAGATGCAAGGCGCAGAAGATGAAAGGCGCAGAAGATGCAAGGCGCAGAACCTGAAGTGCCAGAATCACGAGTATCCGACCAACCAGAGGCCACCCCACGTAGGGAGAAGATCTGATGTCGACACGGCTCTCACGAAGGACGTTCTCCACTTCGACGAGGCTCATTGCCGGTCTCGTAGCTGCGAGCGCACTGACCACAGCAGCCATCGCCAGCGAGAGTGAAGATCTCGGCAAGTCCGTGACCTTCACCCAGGACGTCGCCCCGATCTTCATGGAGAGCTGCGTCAGCTGTCACCGTCCTGGCGAGCTCGGACCGATGTCCCTGCTCAGCTATACAGAAGCCCGGCCTTGGGCAAAGTCGATTCGCCGAGCCGTGACAGAGCGTGAGATGCCGCCGTGGGATGCCGTACCTGGCCCGGTCAAGTTCTCGAACGACATCAGTCTCTCCGACGACGAAATCGCCACGATCGTCGCCTGGGTCGACCAGGGTGCCCCTCGCGGCGACGATCGCCACATGCCCGAAGCTCCGGAGTTCACCGAAGGCTGGCGGCTAGGTGAGCCCGACGTCGTGATCGATCTCCCCGAGTACGCTGTACCGGCAGAAGGTGAGGACCTGTTCCCGACCGTGCTCGTCGACGTCGACCTGCCCGAAGATCGCTACCTGCGCGGCATCGAGTTGCAGGTCGACAATGCCAGCGTGCTGCACCACCTCGTGGTCTTCCAGGGAAACCTCTCGATGAGTGACGAGATCATCGATCACCGGTCAGACGACGCACGCAAGCCCAACCCCCTCGAGCAGCCCGGACTCCTTTACGTGTGGGCAGCCGGATCACCGCCCGGCGTGTTCCCAAAGGGCATCGGTCGCACCCTCGAGAAGAACCCCACCCTGTCGCTCAACTTCCACTATCACCCCTACGGCGAAGCCACCACCGATGCGTCGAAGATCGGCCTCTACTTCACCGACGAAGAACCCGGGCGCGAACTGGTGACGACCACGACGCTCAACCCAGGCCTGATGCTTCCGGCCAACACGACGGACTACGGACTCAAGTCCTACTACGTGTTCCCGGAAGACTCCAAAATCGTCTCGATGCTCCCGCACATGCATCAGCGCGGCAAGGCGATCAGCTACACGCTGACGTACCCGTCCGGGGAATCGGAGCGCATCCTCGACGTGCCGAACTACGACTTCAACTGGCAGTGGATCTACTACCTGGAAGAGCCGAAGCTCGTCCCTGCCGGCACCTGGCTGACCGTCGAGGGGCATTGGGACAACTCGGCCGACAATCCGAACAATCCGGACCCGAACGTCGATGTCTTGTGGGGTGACGGATCGAACTTCGAGATGCTGGCGGGCATCTTCGACATGGTTGCCGTCCACAGCAAACGTCCGAAGCCCGTCAAGCTCAAGGACGTCGTTGCGCAGATGCTCGCTCGACACGACCCGAACGAGAGCTACTCCGTCAACATGGGACTCATGCCTTTTGGTCTCTACCTCCCGCGCGAGGGGACGGGAATGTTCTACTTCCCTCAGTCGACGGCGACGTTGTCGATCGACCTCCCCGATCTGATCTGGGACGGCAACGACGTGCTCGTCAACACGTACTTCCTGCGTGGTGCGGCCGACTCCCTGCCGATCTCCGTCACGGCAACGCTCGGCGACGATGGCAAGCTGTCGGGGAAGATGGTCTACGGTCGACACCTCACTCTCGAGGAAGCCCGACAACTCGGTGACAAGGGGCGGAGCATCGCGGGTCGACGACTCGTGGCCCCGGCAACGAGTTCCGGTGACTGACTGCCGTCGTGGCCGAGCTGACGCTCCTGTACCGGCCCACGGGTCCCGAAGAGTTGGAGCTCGTAGCGGCTTCTGGCTACCGGCGATGGCCGCCCCGCTTGGCTGAGCAGCCGATCTTCTATCCAGTCACGAACGAACGGTACGCGGCGGAGATTGCCGAAAGGTGGAACGCCAAGGACGGCAGGCCGGGCTTCGTGACGAGATTCTCGGTGCGCACGGTTTTCATGGATCGTTACGAAGTCCAGCAGGTGGGTGCCTCACATCACACCGAATGGTGGGTCCCGGCCGAAGAGCTCGAGGAGTTGAACGACAACATCGTCGGCCAGATCGAGGTCGTTGCCACGTTCGGTACGACCCCAACCGGCGGTTGAGTCGATCAGTAGTTCCGGCGCAACGCGTCAACCATTCCGAGCACCAGACGTAGAATCGAAAGCGATGGCTCGACGCGCGCCGCCAACGATTGCCGGCTAGCGCGCTCCGACTCGTGACCGGAACCACGAGCGCCGCGGAACCCCATGAAATCACGACGCGAAACACCGTCGCCCGAGCGCCTGACCCGCGCTGATCAGCGCGCGCAGCCAGCCCCGATCTCACCCTTCGACACCACGAGATCAGAGTCTGCGGGCTCGGGTCGAGGCGTCGATCTACCCCCTCCGTCGCGTATCGGGGCCTATCGGATCCTGGAGCCCCTCGGACGCGGTGGCATGGGCGAGGTTTTCCTGGCACACGATGGCCGGCTCGATCGCAAGGTCGCTCTCAAGCGCGTGCGCACGGTTCACCTCGGCGACGAGGAGCTCGCGCAGCGCTTCGAAATGGAGGCCCGCGTCACAGCCCTCTTGCAGCATCCCGCCATCATTCCCGTCTACCACTTCGCCAAGCGCCGCAGCCGCTCCACCGGCTCAGAGCTGTTCTACACCATGCGCCCGGTCGAAGGTCGCACGCTCGGCGAGCTCATTGAGCTCCTACAGAGCGGCGACGACACGGCCCGAGACGAATGGCCAACCGCTCGTATCGTGCGCCTGTTCCTCCAGGCCACCAACGCCGTGGGTTATGCACACTCGCGCGGTGTCGTTCACCGTGACCTCAAGCCGTCGAACATCATGATCGGCCCGTTCGAGGAAGTCCTCGTTCTCGACTGGGGGGTCGCGACCATCCTCGAGGCCGACGAGCCGTCACCCGTTTACGACACCGGAGGGCTGGAACGACTCCAGCCGCTCACCAGCGCTCAGGCTCTGATCGGCACACCTGCCTACATGGCCCCGGAACAGTTGGAGAGCGGCAAAGCCTCTCCACAGACGGACGTCTTCTCGCTCGGCGTCATCCTCTACGAGCTCCTCACCCTCAGGCTGCCCTGGTCGGCGAAGACGGTCGACGAGCTGATGTCGAAGATGCGCACCGCTCCAGCCGACCCTGGTCTGGCCAGCTCTGCGCACCAGGTCTCGCCAGCCTTGGCTCGGGCCGTCCTGAGAGCACTGGCCTTCGACGAAGCCGACCGATTCCAGGACGTCGGCTCCTTCTCGGTGGCCGTTGCCGATGCCCTCGAAGGTCGAGGCCGCTGGCACCTCGAGCCGGAGTCTCGCGACGACGCCAACTGGCGACTGGCACGAGGTCGCAGGCGATCCACGACCGACGGCGTTCTCGAGCTGCGAGCTCGAGGCGAACGCGAGTCGTTGCGCTACTTCTGCGCGACACCGTTCGCTGACAACGTCCGCGTCGAGCTCATGGCGCGCACGAAAGGCCGGGTTGGCCTCAGTGTTTGGCTCAACACACAGCTCGACTCCCAGCACTCCATCGTCGATGGCTACGGTCTCGGAGCGCTCTCGGGAAGACGGCGCCGACTGTCGCTGCGTCGTTCAGGACGCATCGTTGCGGGAGCCCGCAAGCCAGAGCTGCAGCGAGGTGTCTGGCACCGGGTCCGCGCTGAGCGCGACGGCGACCACGTCAGACTGTCGATCGATGGCAAAGAGATCTACTCCTACAGCGATCCGATCCCACTGACCGGCGGCTACGTGGGCCTGACCGCACAAGGTCCGGCCATCGAGATTCGCGACCTGCGCGTCTCGACTCGTGGCACCGACGTCTCGGTCTCTTGTCTTGCCGTTCCCGACGCCTTCTTCAACCGTGGTTTCTTCGAAGAGGCGCGCTCAGCCTACGACCACATCGTGCTCAGCCAACCGGGGCGCAGCGAAGGTCAGATCGCGCAGTTTCGCTCCGGCCTGTGCACCATCGAGCTCGCCAAGAACGAGCACGATCCCGACGTCGCCGAGCTACACCTCGAAGAAGCCGAGGAGCGTTTCCGCCCACAGGGCGACCAGTCCGACTCCTGCCTCATCGCCCTCGGTCGCGCGCTGATCGCCCGCGAGCGCAACGATCCCGACGCCTTGCACGCGGCGCTTCGCGCAGCCCTCGAACACTCTCAAGACGACCCCCACTACGAAACGGCGCGCGAGTGGGCGGTAGGGCAGATCCACGCGCTCGAACACGACGAGCGACGGACCCTCGCTGCGCTCCTGCCCGTCGCCATCCGTCACGGTCGGGCTGGCTGGGGGCGCGACGTCGTCGACGGCGTGGTCCGCAGCCTACGGGCTCAGTGGGAGATCCCGCCATTCATGGCTGGCAGAGGTCGCTATCGGTCCGGAGACCATCTCAGCCGACTCGAGAGCGAGGTCTACTTCGCCTTCTGGTCCGGACAGACCCAGTGGATCACCAAGGTCATTCACGAGATCCTCGCGGAAGAGAGCCCCCGGCCACATCTTGCCGTCGACGCCGTCTGGTCTCTGCTCGAGCACGACGACCGCGCTGGCGCGAAGGCGATTGTCGACCACGCCAGTGCCAGCGCCACCGAGTCTGGCGACTCCCGCTCACAGCGGCTGGTCGCCTACGCGCGCTCCGCACTCCTGGCTCTCGATGGTGACCTCGAAACTGCAAAAGAGCTTCTTCAGAGTGATGACGGCAACGTCAACGATCGTGCCTACAACAGCGCGCGCCTCTGGTTGGCGCGAGCCGCCAGGTCACGAGGATCGAGCGCTCTCGCTCACCTTCCTCGCAAAGGCTCGAGAGACACCTTCGCGCGCGAACATCGCGCGTGGTTCGCGCTGCTCGAGCAGGAGCCCGCGTTGGCCCGCAGCGAGCTCGACCCGCTGGTGGAACGAGGCGATCACACGAGCGGACGCAACATGGTCAACTTCCTCCACGGAGCGTCACTGCTCGAGCGAGGCGAGGTGCCCTCCGCGCGGATCGTCTTCGGGGCACTGGACATCGTGCCCTGGCCGCGAACCTGGACCCTCGGTTCGCACCTCGCTCGCGGCACGTTGGGCATGGGCAGCCTCGAGGCCTACCAGGCGGCCGCATTCGATTTCGAGATTCAGTCTCTGAAGCGTCACCGTGAACTGCTGAGCAGCGTGGGCTTCGAAGACTGAGACGCCCAGCAGCTATCGGGGCCTGACCGGACTCCAGATTCAGGCCGAGTCGTCTTCGACCATGCAGAAAGAATCGCCACCTCGCTGCTTGGCGAGGTACATCGCCTTGTCGGCCGCCTCGAGCAGGCTGTCGGAAAAGCCCTCTACGCCTTCGCGCACAGGACACTCGGAGACTCCGCCGACGCTGACGGTAATGGGGTCGCCGCCATCCGGACCGGCGGTGCGCGCACCGATCGCGCGAACGCCAGCACAGACACGCTCGGCAACGAGGGCCGCTTCGTCGGCACCGGTGTCCGGCAGGATGATCACGAACTCGTCGCCGCCCCAGCGAGCCACGACGTCGAGCGATCGGCGCGCCACCTCTTGGAGGGCTCCGGCAACCTTCTTCAACAGTTCGTCTCCGGCCAGGTGGCCTCGAGTGTCGTTGTACGACTTGAAGTTGTCGAGATCACAGATCAGCAGCGCCAGCGGCTTTCTCGTGCGCGCAGCGCTAGCGGACAGCTTCCCGAGCTGCTCGTGCAGTTCCCGGCGATTGGCCAGTGCCGTGAGCCCGTCGTGACGCGCCATCTCCGCCAGCTGAGACGCGGCTTCGGCCAGCCTCATCGTGTCGTCCTTCCTGACGCGGTAGATGATCGACGACAAGAAGACCGCAAAGGCCAAGGCGATGGTGAAGTGCGCCCAATCACCCTGACCATCGTCACGAATCCCCGCGAGCGCCCACAACATCAGGCAGAGGAGGTAGGACGCGATCAGCCATCTCCGATCGAGGAAGAGAGCCCCGAGTCCGACGATCAGAAAGGCGATGTTCGTGGTTTGAACCAACCGGCCGTCGAGAGCCTGATGCAGGGTGGAGTTCACAGCGATGATGATCACCATCAAGAACGCCAGTGGATTGACCGAGAGGAAGTCGGGACGCCTACCGAAACGGTAGAGCAGGTAACACACGACCGCAGAAACCGCCGCAAAAGGAGCCATCACCAGAGCCGCCGAGCGCTCGAGAACCAGCAGGTGGACCGGAGTGAGGACGAGATACATCAGGGCCACGGCTCCGGCCAGGCTCACGAAACGAGCTCGCAGGCGTCGCTCGAGACCTGGCCCCGAAGCCTCGGCCAGATCCACCGAGGGGAGCTCGAAGCCACTCTCGCCACCGTCCGAGAGAGCACGCGCGCTCACCGAAGCCGATCGTTCACTCATCTTGCACGAGCACCCGTTACCCTCCCTGCGCGAACACCCTCGTCGAACGCTCGCACTTGCCCAGAACTCGGAGTCGAGTCCAGCCGTCTTGTCACGCGGTGAGCCTGTAATCCTATGGAATCACGGATACGAGCGCTTCCGAGCTGGATTTGTGCGTGTACGCTGGGTCCATGAACCCGTCGGAATTGGAGCATGCTCTCGCCGTCGCCGAGCGCGCAGCCGACCGGGCGCGACGCGAGACCGTCTCTCGATTTCGGAGCGTTTCCGTCGAGACCAAGGCCGACGGCTCACCGGTCACGGAAGCCGACAGAGCCGCGGAACGCGTGATTCGAGAAGAGCTGGAACGGAGCTTCCCTGACGTTCCTCTTCTCGGCGAGGAGTACGGCGGTACGCGCGTCGACTCCGGGCTCTCCTGGGTCATCGACCCGATCGACGGCACCATCGCCTATTCGCGCGGGATCCCCACGTACACGACCCTGATCGCGCTCGTCGAGGACGGCGAGTCGCTCCTGGGCCTGATCGACGCACCGGCTCTCGGCGAACGTACCGTGGGCTGGCGGGGTGGCGGGTGCTGGAGGAACGGGCAACGCATCCGCGCATCCGAGCAGCACGACCTCCAGAAGGCCCTGATCGCCCATGGCGATGGCTTCTGCTTCGAGCGAACTGGCCGGCTCGCGTGGTTTCTCAGGATGTCCCGCGAGGTTCCGATCTTTCGCGGCTACACCGACGCCTTCGGTCATTCACTGGTGTTGGCCGGCGCAGCGGACGCCATGGTCGACCTCGACCTCAAGCCCTGGGACGCGGCTCCGATTCGCGTCCTCATGGCCGAAGCCGGGGGTGCTTGTCACGTCATCGACGAGACCGACGAGTCTCTCGGCCTCGTCGTCGGCAGCCCCCGGCTGTGCGAGCAGCTCCTCGAGATGCTCGACGGCTGAGTCATCTGTCTGTCCGAGTCATGTGTCTGAGTCATCTGTCTGAGTCTCCCGCCCCGACGAAGCCACTCCAGTCAGCCACCTTGATCAGGCATTCTGATCAGGCACACTGGTAGGACTCGTCGGGTCGGGATCAGGCAGGCAAGGTCGGTCAGGCAGGCAGCTCGGGAAGGACCTGCTCCAGTCGCGCCCTCATCCCTTCGTACTGCGGCGGCAGCTTGAGCTCGCCACCCAGAGAGTCCAGCGGCTCGTCGACTCCGAAACCCGGCGGGTCGGTGGCGATCTCGAACAGGACCCCACCTGGCTCGCGGAAGTAGATCGAGCGAAAGTACTGACGGTCCATGACCGGCGACACCTGGTTCCCCTCAGCCGACAGGTGGCTTTGCCAAAGTAGCTCCGCCGTATCGTCAGGAACCCTGAACGCCACGTGGTGAACCGCGCCCGCGCTCGTCGGAGCGTGATTCATGATGATGCCGCTTTCGAGCGTAGCCGCCGGATCGATCACGTCGATCACGTCACCGAGCACTGCATCCGAATCGAAGCGGAAACGATCGATGCCGTCCGCTTCGCCGACCGAGTCCGGCCGCAGGCCCAGAGTCTCGACGAGGAATCGACGGGTACCCGCCCCCTGCTCTGCAGCGAGCACGACTCCGCGAAAGCCGCGGATGGCATTCGCTTCACCGATCGGGTGCTCCGGCGCAGACCAGGACGGCTGATCCTCGACACCGGCAGTTTCGACGAGCAAGAGGCGAAGGCCGTCGCGATCCATGGTCTCGAGGACCTTCTCGCCCTTGAGCTCTCCCTGCCACACCACCGGTGCGCCAGAA
Organism: Thermoanaerobaculia bacterium; assembly: GCA_028285365.1. GTDB lineage: Bacteria > Acidobacteriota > Thermoanaerobaculia > Multivoradales > Multivoraceae > JANQPS01. The sequence continues at coordinate 10,393 of JANQPS010000422.1, forward strand.
GACCTGAGATGGTCTTCCCAGACGCCACTGGAACCGAGAGGTATGGCGTACGAGGTGGCCACGACCACGCCTCCCGTGGCGCTTCGTGCGCCGCCGCCCGCGTTGGGCCAGGGGAAGAAGGTCATGATCGATCCAGGCTCACCGCCTTGGTTGCCGTAGTACAGGTGGTAGGTCCCCGGATCGTCGAAGTTGACCGTCTTCTTGACGAGTCGCTGGCCCAGAACGTCGCGATAGAAGCTCATGTTGCGAGCCGGATCGGAAGCGATGGCCGTCACGTGGTGAAGGCCCGTGAGTGGAGTCGCAGGTGTAGTCATCGGTGTCCTCCTTTTCAGCGCTGGTCTGCGCTTTCAGCGTTGTCCTATGGAGTGTTGGAGTCTCAGGTCACGGTGTGCCGGGTCAGGGACCGGGCGTTTCTGGCAGTGGTATGAACTCGTCGTCTTCCGGGACCTTCTCGAATCGATTGGCTCGCCAGTCGTTTTTGGCCTGCTCGATTCGGTCCTTCGACGTCGACACGAAGTTCCACCAGAGGTAGCGAGGTCCGTCCATGGGTTCGCCGCCCAGGAACATGCAGCGGGTCGCCGTCTGCGCCTTGAGAGTGATTTCCTCACCTGGCCGCAGAACGAGCAGGCGGCCCGGTCCGTAGGCCTCTCCCGCCACCTCGACGGTGCCGTCGACGACGTAGATCCCACGTTCGTCGTAGTCAGGAGCCAGAGGGATCTCGTGCCCTGCCTCCAGGAGTACCTCGGCGTAGAACATGTCGCTGTGGGTCTTGACCGGTGAGCTCTTGCCGTAGAGCGAGCCCGCGATGAGCCTGACCTTGACCCCGTGATCGTCGATCTCGGGCATCTCACCCTTGGGCGTGTGCTCGAAAGTCGGTTCGGTGTCTTCGGCGTCTTTGGGAAGAGCTACCCACGCTTGGATACCGAACAGATTGGGGCCGACCTGACGCTCCTCGGGTGGAGTGCGCTCCGAGTGGGTGATCCCGCGACCCGCGGTCATCCAGTTGAGCTCACCCGGCTTGATCGTCAGGATCGTGCCGAGGCTGTCTCGATGGCGAATCTGGCCACGAAACAGATAGGTCACGGTCGAGAGTCCGATGTGAGGATGTGGCCTGACGTCCATACCCCGCCCCACAAGGAACTCGGCGGGCCCCATCTGATCGAAGAAGATGAACGGACCGATCATCTGTTTCTCCTTCGAAGGTAGCGCTCGTCGCACCTCGAACTCACCGAGGTCACGGGCTCGCGGGAGGATGACGGTTTCGACAGGTGCGTCGTCCATCGCCTGAAGGTCGGGATCGGGGCAGTTCTGCCAACTCATGAGATGTCTCCTTGTCGATACCGTGGGTCAGTGTGAGGTTCCGGCGAGCTGGAGTGACGGCAACTCGACCTGGTCGACCTCGGCGAGCGCCATCTCCAGAGCCTCTCCACCGCGAGCCATTCCTCGATCAGCTGCAATCACCTCGACGTCGTGGATCCCCACGAAGCCCAGGATGTGGCGCAGATAACCACTGGCGAAATCGATCTCGCTCCCGAGGCGCGTTCCGCCTGAGGCCATCAGGACGTAGGCCTTCTTGCCTTCGAGGAGACCGACGGGACCATTCTCCGTGTACCGGAACGTCTCGCGTGCTCTGGCGATCAGATCGATCCACGCCTTGAGCGAAGCCGGAATGCCGAAGTTGTAGATCGGCGAGCCGATGATCAACACGTCAGCTTCCCTGAGCTCGCCAACCAAGTCATCAGAAAGCTCCAGGACCTGCTTCTGTCGATCCGTGCGTTCACTCGGGTCCGTGAAGTTGGCTCCCACCCATTCTTCGTCGACGAAGGGCAAGCCTTTAGCCACGTCGCGGTGCTTCACGCTCGGAGCGGTCTGCGATTCTTCGTGGAGTCTCTCGAGGAGTCGATCACCGAGCTTCCGACTGCTCGAGCCCTCACTGCGAGCGCTGGCGTCGACGCGTAGGACGTTCAGACCCTCTCCGGTGCGGGTCTTGCCGCCCTCATGAGCTTCGATCGGTCGGGGGTTGTTATCGGACATGGTGGTCTCCTTGGTTGGGTAGGTCGGCCGAGTGGAAGAGAAGAAAGCGCCTGCTCGAAGATCTGGGTCCCACTCGACGAATGAGAGTGTGCACGTTGTTCCAAGGAAGATAAACTGGCCCCATAGCAACTCATTGTTCTGATACGAGCAACAATCTTGTGGAACGATGGTCGAGCCACTATGGATCGTTATCGTCAACACGAAACCTTCATCGCGGTCGTCGAGGCCGGCTCGCTGACCGCCGCAGCTGATCGTCTAGAGGTCGCAAAATCGGCGATCAGCCGAAGACTCGGAGAGTTGGAGAGGCGACTTGGAGTCCAGCTGCTCGAGCGCACCACGAGGCGATTGAGCCTCACGGACAGCGGACGGTTGCTGTACGAGCGATCCCGACGCTTGATCGACGACCTCGAAGACGCTGAGCTCTCGGTGAGCGAGGAGCACTGCGCACTGGCCGGTCGAATTCGCATCGCAGGCCCCTTGAGTTTCGGTCATCGCCACCTCACGGATGCCGTCGACGATTTCCTCGCGACGCATCCCGAGCTGGAGCTCGAAATCGATCTCAACGACCGCATGATCGACCTCCTCGAAGAGGGCTTCGACGTGGCGATCCGCATCGCCGAACTCGAAGACTCGACGTTGATCGCACGACGCCTGGCGCAAACCCGACACGTCGTGTGCGCGAGTCCCGGCTACCTCGAAGGCCATGGCCGGCCTCAGACGCTCGACGATCTGGCGAAGCACCGCTGTCTGGTCTACAGCAACGCGCCACGCCCCGGGCTGTGGCGCTACCGCGACGGCAGGTCCGACCAAGCCATCAGCGTCCACGTCACGCACCGCGCCAACAGTGGCGACTTTCTGCGCAAACTCGCCATCAACGGCCACGGTCTCATCATGGAGCCGGACTTCATCCTCTACGAGAGCATCGAGCGCGGCGAGCTCGAGATCGTGCTCGGAGATATCGAGTGGCTCACGCTGGGCATCTACGCGGTGACACCGCCGACCCGTTACCCACCCAGGCGAGTCAAGGCGTTCATCGACTTCCTCAGCGAACGTTTCGCCGGGGTTCCCTACTGGCAGCAGTGTCTCGAAGGTCTCGAACCCCGCTCCCGTCCAGACAACTGACCGGCAGCGGACCAGAACCGAGCCGGGCTCACCGGCTGTCATTTGCCTAGCCGAACGCAGCCGGACACAATCACCTCTCTCCCGAACCTTCCGCAGCCGTCACCGCCAGCCCGCCCTGGCCACAAGGAGCCTGCCATGCGCAACATGAATCCCGAGCTGTTCAACCTCGCCATGTCAGAGGAAGCCCAGCCGTTGATGACCGCCGTCCTGAAGCACATCGAGGACAACGTCGCACCGATCCAGGACGAGTTCTACGCGCTCAATCAAGAGAAGGAAGATCGCTGGTCCTGGCATCCTCGCCAGCTCGAGCTCCTCGAGGGCGCCAAGGACAAGGCCAAAGCTTCGGGTCTGTGGAACTTCTTCCTCCCCGAGCACTCAGACGTCGGCCGTGGGCTCACCAACCTCGACTACGCCTACATCGCGGCCGAGCTCGGCAAGTACCCGATTGCGTCGGAGACCCTCAACTGCTCGGCTCCTGACACCGGCAACATGGAGGTCCTGGAGCGAGTCGGCACACCCGAACAGAAGCAGGAGTGGCTCGAGCCCCTGCTCGCCGGCGAGATTCGCTCGGCCTACGCCATGACGGAGCCGGGGGTGGCTTCGTCCGACGCCAAGAACATCGAGACCCAGGCGGTCCTCGACGGCGACGACTGGGTCATCAATGGAGAGAAGTACTACATCTCCGGTGCCGGCGACCCCCGCTGCAAGATCCTCATCACCATGGTCAAGACGAGTCCTGACGCATCGGCCAGTCGGCAACAGTCGCAGATCCTGGTACCCATGAGCACGCCGGGAGTCGAAGTCGTCGGCGCCATGCAGGTGTTCGGACAAGACCACGCACCACGCGGCCACATGCACCTCAAGTTCGACAACGTGCGCGTGCCTCGAGAAAACGTCCTTCTGGGCGAAGGTCGCGGTTTCGAGATCTCTCAGGTCAGGCTGGGACCCGGGCGCATCCATCACTGCATGCGCTCGATCGGCAAGGCCGAGATCGCGCTCGAGATGATGGTCAGGCGAGGGAGTGAGCGCGTGGCCTTCGGTAAACCTCTCGTCAGGCTCGGGAAGAACCTCGAGGTCATCTCCAGGGCTCGCATCGAGATCAACGCCATGCGCCTTGCCGTGCTGCAGGCAGCCAAGGCCATGGACGTCCTCGGCAACCAGGAGGCCCGGGTCTACGTCAGTGCAGTGAAGGCCATGGTGCCCGAGAAGGTGTGCGAGATCATCGACGCCGCCATCCAGATCTACGGTGCCACCGGTGTTTCGCAATGGACACCGCTCGCCGGCCTCTACACGGACATGCGTCACCTGCGCTTCGCCGACGGCCCCGATGAAGTCCACCACATGGTGGTCGGACGCGCCGAGGTGCAGCAGTACGGCCTCTGGTAGGACGGGACCGGCCCCGAGCCGTCCAACCCCAAAGGCAGCTCCCGCGTTCGAATCAGATCGCGAAGAGCAGCACCCGCGAAGCTGGCCCGGGCGCGGTGGCCGCGGTCGGGTCAGATCGCGAAAAGCAGCATAGCGACGCCTGAGCTGGAGATCGCAAGCCCGCTCAGAAGGTGGGCGTGCGCCTCGAGGCCGGGGAACCTGCCCAGGTTCAGTCCCCAGCTTGCCAGCCCCACGACCACGGCCATCGTCACGAGGGTGGTGAGAGCAAACGCCAGCGTGACCGGCACCACGGCCCACAATCCGATCTGAAATGCCGGGACCATGAGAACCGGGATGAGCGGCTCACAAGGTCCCAGAACGAAGATCACGAAGAGACTCCAACCGGTGAGACTGCGCCCGCCGGCAAGATCGTGATGGGAATGCTCACCCGACGCGCCTTCAGATCCGTGGGCGTGGACGACGCCGTCGTGCTCGTGAACGTGCCGCTGCTGGCGACGTCGCCGAGCCAGCGACCAGGCCGCATAGACCAGCCCGAAGAGGATCAACGCCCAGGCCGACAGGTCGCCGCGAATCGACTCGAAGCTCTCGAAGGAGCCCACTCGTGCGCTGATCCAGCCATGACCGGCTGAGCCGTCGAAACCGGTGGCCGCCAGAGCCGCCGCGATCCCCGCAGCTCCGAGAAGCACCGACGACAGCACGTGGCCCAGGCCACAGACGAGCGTCAGGGAAATGGTCTTCCCGAGAGACCAGCCCCGAGCCCTCGACAGCACGACAAACGGCAGGGTGTGATCGAAGCCGATCAGGGTGTGGACAAACCCGATCCCGACTGCGGCGCCGATCAGAAGCTGTAGTGACTCCATCGCGCGAGATCATAGTCGGTGCTCGACGACCACGGTCTCGTCGCCGCAACTCGAGAGTGACAATCCGAGCGGGACAAAACGTGAGGGGAATGACCGCCTAGCGTCGTTGAGACCCATGAGGCGCGAGAGGCTGGCACTAGCACGCCACACAACACGGCATGACACGCCGTGAAACTGCCGCCGCGACCCACACGACGATCGTCTACAGCACTCATCTACACACCTCATCGACTCATCGGGGATACGGACCATGCCCTACACCAGCATGCAATGCCGCGTAGCTAGACGAAAAACCAACAAGCCAGTACCCGTCCTGGCGGCCTGGCTAGCGGCCAGTCTGATCTGCTCGCTGGCGCAGAGCCAAACGCTCGACCGCCCGACAGAGTGGTTCGAGAACTCCATCGGTCCGTCTTGTAGATTCGCTCACGAGGTCGAGACAACCTTGGAGCAGAGGTCTTGCCAACCGGCCACAACCCAGGTGAAGTGCTCGTCGAGCGGGTCGGCGACCACGAGGAAGTGAGCTGGGGGGACATCGATCCCCTTCAGCTCCGATATCGCGGGCCACTCGGCAAGGCTGGAATAGGGCCTGTCGAGACTCCACCACCGGCCTGCGGATCTTGGACGACGTTGGTGCGGCTCGCCACGTCGAGTGCAGGGATTCACGTGCACTTCGTTGCGCAGGACGAGGTCCTGACGGCAACACACAGGAAAGACGGGGCTGAGCTGTGGAAAGAAGACGTCTTCGAGGTCTTTCTCTGGCCTGACGAATCGGTACCGGCCTACTTCGAGTACGAGCTCTCCCCTCTTGGGACCGAGCTGCCGCTGATGGTGATCAACACGGGGGCAACGTTTCACGGTTGGGCACCCTGGCCTCACGACGAGGCGACACGGGTCAGAAAGACCGTCGAGGTCAGGCGCGCAGGTGTGGTCGCGGAGGCCACGAGCGGAGCAGCCATCGACGAATGGCGCGCCGAGATCACGATCCCCTTCTCGTTGCTGCGCCCGGTTGGCCACGAGGGTCCACGACCCGGGGCTCGGTGGCGCGCCAACTTCTACCGCATCGACTACGACGGCGCGCTGCCCCGAGTCTGGTCCTGGTGCCCGACGGTACGCAACTTCCACGAGCCCGCACGCTTCGGAAGCCTGGTCTTTGCCTGACCAAACGGCAACCGTCTCATGACAAGCTCTGTGGAATCCGCAGCATCGAACGCCCGCACGACGCAACAGACGACGCTCGTCTCGGAGGACCCGACCTCATGGTGCACCCTGTAAGTGACCGCTCGAGCCCAGAGAAGACAGTGACCTGTGCGGCTCCACCACCACGTGTTGCGACGACTGCAGGGAAAGTTGCAGCAGCGAGCATCGTGTCGAGCGTCCTTCACCTCGGCCTCTTGCTAGGTCCGCTGGGGCTTGGCGCGGCAGCCGCTCAGAGTGGCCCTCTGACGCTCCGCGAGACCCTCAGTCACGTGACCTTCTCCTCGCTGTCCCTGTCTCCGGACGGACGGCGGCTCGCCTGGGTCCAGACGTCGACCGACTGGGAATCCAGCCGGCGCAACCTCGACCTCTGGGTCACGGACCTCGACGCCACTTCAGAGCCTCGGCGGCTGACCTGGAACGTGGCAGCCGACACCACCCCCACGTGGTCTCCAGACGGCGAGCACCTCGCCTTCCTCTCCTCTCGCGAAGGAGCACTCCAGATCCATCTCCTGGCATACCGCGGCGGCGAGGCTCGCGCGGTGTCGGAAGAGCCCACCGGCATTTCGGCCTTTCGTTGGCTGGACGAGGGCAACCTGTTGTTTCTGAGACCCGACGAGCCTCCCCAAGAACATCGCGATCGCGCCGAGCAGCGCGACGACGCCCGCGTGTTCGGATCCTGGTATCCCTGGCAACACCTCTACCGGCTG
>JANQPS010000451.1 GCA_028285365.1 Thermoanaerobaculia bacterium
ATCGCGCGCTCGAGGTCACCTAGCTCCAGAGTACGCTCGCCCAGCAGCTGGAGCAGATAGGGGTGGTTGGCGCACTGCGTACGAATCGTCGAGACCACTGCACCGCTGAGTGTCGGCCGAGACTCGGGCGGGAGCTGGCTCTGGAGGATCAGTGCCCGGGCATCGTCGTCGTCGAGCTCCCGCACCGGTATGGGGGGAGCGAAGCCGTCGAGGAATGGACTGCTGGAGTCTGCGTCACTGGCGAGGTTCCAGAGGCGGATCGTGGACGCGAGAACGGTGCGGATACCCTCGGCCGCCTGGAGTGCGCGTTGCAAGCGCCTGAGGAAGCGTGGACTCTGCTGGTGGATCGTGACGAGCTCCTCGGCCTCGTCACCGAGGAGCAAGAGCGAAAGTGAGCGCGAGCGCAGCTCACGTCGGAGCTTGGCGAGGGCGGCGAAGAGGTCCGGGTCGTCGACCGAATCGAGCCCGATGCCCAGGCGTTCGAGGCGTTCGGCAGCGTCGAAGAGCGCGTCGCGAAAGCTCTCGTGGAGGTCGTCGACGTCCTCTGACCCCTGAAAGTCCCAAAACAGCGGCACAAATCGAGATCCTTCGGCGCTGGCGAGGTGCTCGAGCTGTTTGAGGATCGACGTCTTGCCGATGCGTCTCGTGCCGAGGATCCAGACGCAGTTGCGGTTGCCGCGCAGGATCTCCTCGAGGAGGTTCGCGCGTCCGTAGAAGCGTTCCTGGCGGACCCATTGGCCCACGACATAAGGCGTGACGGCCATCTCAGTCTCCTACCGGCGGCGTTTGCGCCCCCGTGCCTCGCGTCTTGTGGGCGCAAGCGTTCGAAGTGGTCACAGCAGGCCCTCCGTCTGGCAGGCCCCGTCGACGTCGCGGGTGGTGATCGTTTGGCGTCCCTCGTTGTGAAGGCGCTCGACCAGGCCCGCGCACAATCGCTGGATGAGATAGGGCTTGCTGTTGGTGCGGTCGATGATTTCGTCCGAGACGCCGCGCTCGAAGTCGAACACGCCGGAGACTGGCTTTTCGATCAGGCGCCTCGCTTCGTCGCGGTCGAGCGGCTGAACTTCGATCTCCTGGAAGAAGTTGTACCAGGGGCTGCCCTCGCGCTCCCACTGCTTCTTGATCGTGACTCCTGAGACCACGGAGGTGAGGTTTTCTGCGAAGGCACGCATGAAGAGGCTCCGCAGGCGCTGATTGATCCTCGGGTCGTAGTCGTTCAGTTCGTCGACCTCGTCGATGAGCAGTACCAGTTTGACGCGCTTTCTCGTGCGGTGTGCGAGGGCGCTCAAGACGCGCTGGAGGTCGCGGACGAGGTCACGGTACGCGTAGCTGCTCTCGACGAGCGGAGTCTTCGGCTGCAGTCCTTCGAGGCGGGGACTCAGCTCGTGGAAGATGTCGCTCGCCAGGGTGAAGAAGAACTTCTCTTGCGGGACTCCTTGAAGGTCCACGAACACAGGGAAGAACTCGTAGTCCGGATCGTCGAGCTCGAGAAGGCGTCGCTTCAGTTGATGCTGGAACGAGGTCTTACCGATCCGCCGCTCGCCGTAGAGCATGACGCTGTTGTTGCAGATGCGGCGCAGGACGTACTCCAACAGCTGCTGTCGGCCGAAGAAGCGTCCTTGCTCGAGGATCGGAGCCCCGGCGACGTAGGGGTTGAAGCGCTCGCGCAGAAGGGCGCTTCTGCGTCTTCTTCGTTGGGTAGCCAGTCCCAGGACCAGAGCGATCACGAGCAGCAGTCCGATCATGGGTGGCCAGATCGTCCTCACGAAAGGGACGTCGTACGTGAGTTCGAGCGGCAGCCCCGTGACGAGCCCGCTGGCGTCGATCGCGGTCAGCTCGTAGGTGGTGGTTCCGGCAGGCAGCGCTAGCTCGAATCGAAAGTCCGTGATCCAAAGTCCCTCGAGCTCGCGCGAGTCGGTGACGACTTCGACAGGCAGGGGGCCGGACGTTGCTCGTAGCTCCAGCTCCACCGGCGATTTGTCGAACACGCTTCCGCTGAGCTGGAGCTCGGGTGCTCTGACGCGACGTCGTTCGATTCGTTCGGCAGAGGAGCTCTCGTCCGAGCCAAAACGGCTGTCGTCGAGGACGATCACAGGGCCGATACCGTCGTCGTCGAGGAGTGCGCGACTCAGCTGGGTGTAGCCACGGGCCGCGATGTTGAGTGCTCGCGAGTGCTGGGGT
>JANQPS010000455.1 GCA_028285365.1 Thermoanaerobaculia bacterium
GACCCAGGGCAAATGAGAGTCCCACGGCGGCCACCACCGACAGCAGGCCAACTCCAACCAGCACGTTGAGCAGCCTTCGATAGCCAGCGGAGCCACGGTTCACCGAAGCCAGCGACACGGTAGCCCCGACGGGCTCTTGAGCCGCATCACGCAACGGCGCGACGAGTGCGAGCCAGGACTCACCTCCCAACTCGAGCTCGACGTTGCCTGCATCTGCGAGCAGCTGACTCAGCCCGCCGCGAAGCCTGAGCTGCTGCGCGAGCTCTACCGCCCGCTGCGGATCGAGAGTGGTAGCAGCCACGCCCATGCCGGGCGCGTCGCTCACTACGTAGGCAATGTCGGCCGTCGTGAGAAGACCCACCTCTCGAGCCAGTCGCTCGTCGATGCGATAGCCCGTGACCATGAACCCGATGAGATCGAACTGCTGCTGGACGGGCACAGCCACGGCGGTATAGAGGCTCCCAGCCTCACTCCAGATGCCGGACGCTCGACCCTCGTCGAATGCGATCTCGATCAGCTCCGAATCGGAGAGGTCGTCGCCGGCCGCGTCTTCTCGATCGGTTCGACAGATGACAACTCCGTCGTAGTCGAGGATCAGAGCGAAGTCGAATCCCAGGTCTTGTTGGTACTCCCGCAGGAGGTCCAGAATCGAGAGCACGTTGTCGCGATCGATGGCCTCCTGGAGATAGCCGACCACATCCGGATCCCGTGAAGGTATGCGAGCTATCAGTTCCAGCTGATCGAGGCGCTGCTGCAGGAAGCGCGACTGCACCGACTGGCTCTGCGTCAGGGCCAGGTCCAGCGAGCGCTTGGTGATTCCGTTGCCGATGAAGAGAGTCAGCAAGACCGCGGACCCGGCAGCAAAAAGCACCAGCAGCACCATCAGCAGGAACAGACGAATTCGAAGACTCATCCTGCGTCTCCCTGCACCTGATCCGGCCACGCCTCACTAGACGATGCGCAAGAGTTCCACTCACGACGCGACGCTTTCATCATGTACTCCGTCAGCACCTGCTCGTCGGTGTCTCCGCTCTAGTCGCCGGCGTGCCGGAGAGGAACGGACACAGCTCCACTTGGTCGACCCCTGGGAGTAATCAGGCTAACAGAGGGACTGGCTCTTCGCAGCAGGCAATTCGCAGCAAACGACTGATCTATCGATAGTTGTCCGAGCGCTTGCGATAGGGCTTGCCGGTCTTGTCCAAGTGAAAGGGAACTCGGGGGCGCGTGATCTTGAGCTCCAGATCTCGACGGTTGTCTCCCGCTACGAGGTCGATCACCAGAGTTTCGGGCTCAGCTCTCTGGTGCCACACCGTGAGCTCGCCTCGACCTGGGGGCAGCCCGTCCAAAACGAACTCACCGGAAGAAAGAGGGGCTACTGAGAACGGCGTCGGCAACACCCAGATGTTGGCGAACATCTCCTTGTGGACGTTGCAGAAGATCCGCACGAGGCCGTCGTGCTCGAAAACCGTCGAGCGCCCTTCGCCACGACCGTAGAGCTCCAAGTCGAAGGCATTCTCTCCAGAGACCGAAAAGACGTTGTGCAGGATGGGATCGCCGTTCGGGAACCGAACCGTGGATCCCTTGGGCACGGCCAGAACGGCTGGCGTGAAGGCCTTGCCCTCGGTCTTGACGGCAAAACTGCCTGGCTCGAACGGAGCATCACTGGCCTGCGGCACGTAGAAGACGAGAGCAGCGCGTGGGTCGGCCGTCCTGGACGGTTTGGTTCCCTTTCTGTTGAGGAGGGCCAGAGTGCCGGAGAGGCGCGCGGTTTCAGACTGCGAGGCGCGGGCGCCGCCGCCGGGGTCCGACTCCGAGCTCGCCGCATTCAGCGCTGCTCCAGTCAGCAGCGCAGCCACAGCGAGCACTCCAGCCTTGACGAAGCGCACGTCACGTCCTCCGGATGTAACTCGGCTCAGGGAGCCCAGGAATCAGGATCAGCGTCTCAAGAGCTGGCTGATGGCCCTCTCCGGCGTCTCCCAGTCGTTCTGCGACAGGCGACCGACCTCTTTGCCGTCGACGAACACCACACCCGTGGGTACGGACTTGATGTTCATCTGGCGGGCCACCGAGTCACTCGAGATACCGGTTGGCAGGCCGTAGAAGTCGATCTTGACCTTGCTGTTGGTGTTGTCGTTCGCAACCCGCACGAGTCTCGGCAAGTAGCGCTTGCAGAAGGGACACCAGGATCCGAAGTACACGCGAACGTGAACGTCACGATCGTCCGATGCGATGGCTTTCATTGCTTCAGCCGACGGCGTATAGCTCTTGGCGAGCGTCACGTAGTTCTTCGAATACTCCTCCAATCCCTTGGCTGGATGCAGTCCCAGAAGGGGCGGCTTGTCTTTGAGGGCGTAGCTCTTGCCGTCGGCGTCGAACCTGACGGTCGTTCCGTCGAGCTGAAAGGCACCTTTGCTGGCGAATGCCGCGTCAGCCGCGAGGTCGAGCGTTCCATCCGCCTGCTTGGTGACCTTCATCAGGTTCACTGACTGGACGGCGCGTGATCGCGGGACGATCAGGAGCGGAGAGTTCACACCCGTGGGAAGCACGAGATAGGCCGGAATGCTGCGCTGGAAGTAGACCTCGGCGGTCTTGTCTTCGCTACCGTCGACTTCGAGGAAGAAGTCGTCGACCAGAGTGAAGCCCTGAAACAGCGAGTCGCTTTGGGCGGCGAGTGGGCCCGAAACGACAACCCCGGCGGCCACGGCCAACACGAGAGCGCCGGCGAAGAGACGGCAATTCGGAATGGAGCGATCTAGGCGGTCCAGGTGTCTGGTTGTCATGTGAAGTCTCCGTGGGCAGTCGCCTTGTGGCGAGACCTGACGGCCTTCTCGACCGTCATTCGAGTGCCTGGCACCTCGGGTACCTTGGCAAGAGTGAGTTCGTAAATCAGGCTCGCGCGTCGAGAGCTGTAGTCCCTGCTGCCTCTCAGGGAGACAGATCGGCCGACGAAGCCGTATCCAATGAGGCGGTCACGCTGGGTGTGGATCCGGTACCGGTCATGAGCTCGGGCGGCAGACCGGAGTAGGTGTCCTTGACCACGCCGTCGTGACTGCGAAACGACCTCGGCAACGTACGGTAGAGCGGCTTCAGCAGACCCTCTGGTGCTTCGACCACCTCGAACGCCGGGCCCCACTCCCAGAAGAAACCACGGGCCACTTCGGGGGTGGCAGCGGCAAGCACCGTGACGTGTGCACCACTCTGCACGACTCCGTTGATCGATTCGATGTGGTCAGTGAGCGCCGGCTGCTCGAGGTCAGCAATGATGACCCAGTGCTCGCCTTCTGAGAGCACCGGCGCCACCGTGTCGAGACAGAGTCGATCGTCGACAGGACCACCACAGATGTCGGCAATCTCGACACCGGGCGACAAACGGGTTGCCAAGTCGTCGATCGGCAGGTCTGGGGACTTCCACGCAAACAGGAGAAACGCCGCACTGCCGACCGCAATGAAACCGGTCCTCAGGGTCGGAAAGCCGATCGCGTGGCGCCCAATCCACGCCAGTGCCAAGGCCGGGACCATCATGAAGAGGTCCTGCCAGAAAGCTTCCGCCGGAGTCCGATCGACCAGATTGCCGAAACAGCCGCAGCCGGGCGCGTCTTCGATGAGGCCCTGTGAGTACAGGTAGTAGGTACGGCCGGTCAGGAACAGGAAGAAGATCACGAGCAGCGTGCTGGCGACGAGGACCGGCCACCTCCTGACACCGAGAATCAGAGCGAGTCCCAGGACCACCTCTAGTGCCAGTGCAATGAAGACGACAGCCTTCGCGGGAAAGAGGAAATCGAGTCCCTCGCCCGCAATCTGGGCCTCGAAAGCCGTCGGATCGAGGGCCTTGGCCCAGGCTCCGAAC
>JANQPS010000511.1 GCA_028285365.1 Thermoanaerobaculia bacterium
TACCCACGTCGAGATCAACGCTGGTTTCAGCTTCTGATTTCGCTCGAGGATTCGAGTGGCGGGCCTGCCCGCCCTCATCCTCGATGGGCCGTCAGCCTCAAGGCTGACGGCCCTTTTTGGTTTCTGGACCTTGCGTCAGATAACGGACTGCACGAGCGGGTAGCGGCCGGCGGGTAGCGACAAGTGGGTAGCGTCTGTGTGGACGGTTTGCGTGTCTCCTAGGTCTCTCCCAGCAGAGCTGTCGCCTGGCGCGTGAGATCGGTGAGAGTTTGCCCGAGCTCATCGCACAAGGCGTCGCGCTCCGGGTCGGGCAGCTCACGAGGCACCATCACCTCGTCGCCGCGCACGATCGCGATCTTCGCGCCAGGTTTCGCAAGGCGCATCCGATCCCAGGACCCCAGAGTCCAGGCGCTCCGGGCCGCGAAGCCGTATGGAATCAGCGGCGCTCCGGTCATCTGCGATAGGACGACAGCTCCAGGCTTGACCACGTGAAGAGGTCCCTGAGGGCCGTCGGGAAGGATCAGCGGCGAAGCGCCCTCTTTGCGAACTACTCGGTAGAGGGCTCGCAAAGCGTCGCGCCCACCTCGAGTCGCTGATCCACGAACGATTTGCAGTCCGAACGGACGAAGACAGCGGGTGACCAACTCGCCGTCGCGTGACTGACTGGTCATCAGCGCCAGCGGGCTCGAGTGATGGTGGATCCGGCGGATGAAGTACGGGCCGCAGAGCGCCGTCTGGTCGTGCCAGCAGAGATGGATCTTGGACGTCGTCTCTACACTTTCCGAGTCTCTGAGATCTGTTGGCGCAGACGCCGCAGACGCGGGCGCGGCTCGATAGCGATAGGTTCCCCAGAGGGTACGCAGGATCCAGCGACCGAGAAACGCAGCGGGAGGATGCCACCAGGGTGAGCGCGCGTTACTCTCGCCGCGGTCACTCGAGGACATCGAGGTCGTCGCTGAGGTAGTGCTGGCGGAGCGCCGCGCGCATGATCTTGCCGCTCGAAGTCCTGGGGATGCTTCCGCGCTTGACGAAGACCAGCTCTTCGAGGGGTAGCGAGATCGCACGGCCCAGGCGAGTGCGGATGCGGTGTCTGGCATCGTCGAGCTCGTCGGAGTCTCGCGTCGTCGTTTCGACGACGAGCACCGCTTGCTCGCCGTGGGGAGCATCGATCGAGAATGCGCCACAGCGAAGCGATCCACCTCCACCGATCTCCTCCTCGGCGTGCCACTCGAGCTCGTGCGGCATCAGGTTCTGGCCGTTGAGGATCAGGATCTCCTTCGTCCGCCCGGTGAGATAGAGCTCACCAGCCGAGTCCAGAAAGCCGAGGTCACCCGTGTCGAGCCAGCCGTCTCGGATCGTCTCGGCCGTGGCTTCCGGCTCGCGGAAGTAGCCTTTCATCAACGACGGCGAGCGCACGAGCACCTTTCCGACCGTCGTGGACGGAAGCTCGGCACCGTCTTCGCCCACGATGCGAAGCTCGTTGTCCGGAAGCGGCGAGCCGGTAGACACGATCTCCGGAGCAGGACCTTCGACCCCCGGCAGAGGGAGGGTATGAGCTCCTCGCGCCGAGCTGTCGAGCGAGACGCCGAGGGTGGCCTCGGCCAGGCCATAGCTGGGTCGCAGGCTCTCGGCGCGAAAACCGCAGGACGCAAAACGTTCGCAGAAGGCTTCGACGGTCTCGAGTCTGACCATCTCCGAGCCGCTGGTGGCGTCTCGCCAGCCGCTCAGATCGAGCTGCTCGAGCCGCTCCTGCGGTACCCGCTCGACACACAGCTGGTAGGCGAAGTTCGGGGCCGGTGAGAAGACGCGTTCGCGTCTGGACACGGCCTCGAGCCATACCCACGGGCGCGCGAGAAAGCTGCGCGGATTGATGAGGTCGAGGTCGATACCGTTGATGAAGCTGCTGAAGACGCAACCGATGAGGCCCATGTCGTGGTATAGCGGCAGCCACGAGACGACGTGGCCGATCGGCTGTCCGTGAGGAGCGCTCATGCCGGCTTCGATGGCGATTGCGTTGTGAATCGCCCCTTCGTGAGTGATCTCGACCGCGCGTGGCAGCCCGGTGGAACCGCTCGTCAACTGAAGAAAAGCCGTGTCACGAGGTTCTCGCTCGGGAAACGTGCAGCCGTCGAGATCGGAGCTGGTGCGCGAGAGCTGCTCGATGTCGATCAGTCGGACGCTGTGGCTGGGCGTTTCGCTCTGAGCGTCTCGTATGGCTTCGGCCTCGTCGAGGAGCATCTTGCTGCCGACGAGCAGGTGGGCTTCGATCTTCTCGGCCACTCGGAGCGCCTTGGTGACCTGGGCGCGCGGTGAGCCGAGAGCTCCCGGGGGAGCGATGGCGACGGGATGAGCACCCAGCAATAGGGCACCAAACCAGGTCTCCAGGAACTCCCAGGACGTTGGGAGACACACGAGACAGCGCTGTCCCGGCCGGACACCGAGAGCGCGCAGTCTGCCGGCGCCCGCTTTCAGACTCTCCAGGAGCTCGGGAGTCGTGCGGCGGCTCGCCATCCGACCGCGGTTGTCGATCATCGTGATCGCGGTCTTCGGGAATCTCGAGGCAGCCTGCTCGATCGCGCTGCCGATGCTGCCAGGCGCGTCGAAGGATCCGAGGCGGTAGGTGGTCATGCGGAGTCAGCTGGCCTTGAACTGGAGGTCGTAGAGACGTTTGTAGACCCCACCACGGCTCATCAGTTCGTCGTGTGTGCCCTGCTCGGTGATCTTTCCGGCTTCCATGACGACGATGCGGTCTGCTCGCGTCACCGTCGACAAGCGGTGCGCGATGACCAGGCTCGTGCGTCCCTCCATGAGATTGCCGATGGCTCGCTGCACCAGCAACTCCGACTCCGTGTCGAGATTCGAGGTGGCCTCGTCGAGAATGAGGATCGGTGCGTTCTTGAGCAGTGCTCTGGCGATCGCCAGGCGCTGTCGCTGGCCACCCGACAGCGAGTGTCCAGACTCGCCGATGTTGGTGTCGTAGCCGTTCTCGAGCTCCATGATGAACTCGTCTGCATAGGCTGCTGCTGCAGCTTCGCGAACTCGCTCGAGCGAGAGTTCGGTCCTTCCGTAGGCGATGTTGTTGCGCACGGTGTCGTTGAAGAGAGTCGTCTCCTGAGTGACGAGGCCGATCAGTCTTCGCAGGTCGGCGAGTGCCAGGGTCCGCACGTCGACACCGTCGATCCTGACGGTGCCTGCCTCGGGATCGAAGAAGCGCGGCAACAGGTTGACCACGGTGGACTTCCCGGCACCCGACGGCCCGACGAGAGCGACCACCTCTCCCGCTTTGACCTCGAGGTCGAAGTCGTGGAGTACTTGCTTGGTTCCGTAGGCGAAGTGGATCGACTCGAAGCGGACACCGTGTTTGACGCCCTCGAGCGCCTCATGGGTCGGCTCGTCGCGGATCTCGTTCTCCTGGACGAGCATGTCGCGCACGCGGTAGCCGGCAGCCAACGCTTCCTGGAAGATGAGGTTGACCTTGTTGAGCTTGCGCACCGGGTCGTAGAGCATGGTCAGAGTCGTCAGAAACGTCATGAAGAGGGGTGACGTCAGCTCACCGGCCCTGATCATGCCTCCCGCGTAGACGAGCAGCGCGGCGGCGCCGAGAGCAGCCAGAGTCTCGATGATGGGGCTCGAGGAGCTCGCCAGGATCTGCGCTCGCAGGTTCACTCGCAGGTGACGATCAGTTGCCGCGCGGAAGCGCTCACTTTCGAATTTCTCCATACCGAACGCTTTGACGACTCGGTTGCCGCGAATGCCTTCGATCAGTAGGGCAGCGAGATCTGCCATGCGCTCCTGGCTGCGGTGACTGACCTTGAACATTCCTCGGCCGAAGCGGATGATCGGCACGATGAGCAGCGGCGTGGCGATCAGACAGACGAAGGCGAGCTGTGCGTGGATCAGGAACAGGGCGCTGAGAGCGACGATCAGCATGACCGACTGCATGAACAGGTCGAGAAGCCGATTGGACACGGCGTTTTGGAGTTTCGAGACGTCGTTGATGACGCGACTCATCAACTCCCCACTCGGGTTCTCGGAGTGGAATCGAATCGACTGGTGGAGCAGGAAGTCGTAGAGGTCGTTGCGAATGTCCGTGGTCACGCCGAATCCGATGCGTTGAAAGGAGTAGGCGCTCAAGAACGAGGCGAAGCTCCGCAGTGCGAACACGAGCACGAAGAAGACCGGAGCAAAAAGCGCCGGTTTGAGCAACACGTTGTCGTCGTCGACTCCCAGGAGATCCTGGGCTCCCTCGTAGAGCCGGCCGAACCACGCGTAGACCCTCTCGCGGAACCGGTCGGAGCCTTCGATGGCTCCGTCGAGAGCGGTTCCGTCAGACGAGGCGTCGCTGGGTTGGCCCACCCCAGCCACACCTGCAAGCGCGCCGGGTAGCTCTTCACTGGGGACCTGAAGGACCTCGTTGAAGAGTGGTGGCAGTAGCGCAATCATGGCGGCCGACGACAGGGCAAAGATCAACAGGGTCACGGCGCACAACGCGCCCCACGAGGCGTAGCCACGCAGGTACCGCCAGAAGAATGCCGGAAGTGTCATAGGGGTTCGAGATCTTCGTCTGGATCAGAGTCGAGAGCCGCGAGGAGATCGCGACCCATCAGACCATATCTGTGTCTTTGCCGTCTTGTCGCCTCGACACGGACATCGCCCAGGCACAGTCTACGGCCAGCCCGAGGCGCTTCGGATACGGGTACCGACACAAGTGCCGATACGATGCGAGCCGTGTCCGAGACCAGCGACCGTCAGGTTTCCCTATCGCCAGAGCAGCCAGCGCCCGAGGCTCGCCGAGGTTCTGACGTTCGAGCAGAGCCGGACGAAGCGCGCACCCTGGCGAGCCTGTTGAGTGACAAGTGGCCGTGGCTGTTGATCGTGCTGGTCGTCGCGGTGGGTTTTACCCAGCTCGACAGCTACAGCGTCACCTGGGACGAGGCTCTGGGTGATCTGTTCTTCGGCGAGCGCTACCTCTCCTACTTCACCAGCTTCGATTCGAAGTATCTGGACTTCGAGGCCAATCCCTATCCCGCTGATCGGCGTCCTGATCTCGGGTTGTCGCCGTTTCGCAATCGCCCCTGGGAGTACTACCCGTTCACGAACGTCCTGGGAGCGGCGAGCGCCGCCGTCCTGTCGCGCACGCTGGGTTGGCTCGACTACTTCGATGCTTTTCACGCCGTCAACCTCTTCCTCACGGTCTGCTTGATCCTCACGACGTGGGTCGTGGTAGGGCAGCGTCTCGGCACATGGGTCGCCGGGGTCTCGTTGCTGGTCTTGCTGAGCTCACCGCGTGTCGTGGTGCACATGCTCGCCAACACGAAGGACTTTCCGGAGCTCGTCTTCTTCTCGACGGCTCTGTTCGTCTTCTTCTGGGCGTGGGAGAGAGGATCGGTGCCCGGTCTGGTCGGCGCTGGAGTCCTCACGGGCGTGGCCCTGGCCACCAAGGCGAACGCTCTGTTCCTGGCCCCGGTCTTTGCATTGGTCGTGCTCCTGGGTGGCCGTCCTGCACCCTGGGCCAGCTGGTATCGGGTCGCGAGCGCGGGGGCCGGGGCAGCCCTGGGTGCCGTACTGTTTCTCTACGCCTCGTGGCCCTACCTCTGGCCCGCTCCTGTGAGCCGATTCTCGGAGCATCTGAGCTACATCGCTGGTCAAGTCAACCAGGTTCGCGAAGAGAGCGTGCTCAGCCCGGCATTCGCCATTCTGGGAACCGTGCCGGTGCCTGTTCTAGTTCTTTGTGGTCTCGGCCTGATCCCCATGTCCCGAGGGCTCGTGCGACGGGATCGATGGTGGATTCTGGTTGCGGCCTGGATCGGAGTCGTCGTGGGACGCCTGTACCTCCCTGGTGCCGTCAACTTCGATGGCGTACGGCACTTCCTCGAGCTCATGCCGGCCCTGGCGATCGTCGCCGCAGCGGGCTGCGCGTGGTCGGTGGCATGGATCTCTGATCGCCTGGGCCAGATCGAAGGAGTGCGTCCAGGGCTGATGAGAGTCATGCCGGCGGTCGGGATCCTGGTCGCCGTACTGCCAGGTCTGGGCGCGACGATCGGGATTCACCCGCATCAGATCGCGTACTGGAATGGCCTCGTCGGCGGGACCTCGGGGGCTTTCGCGCGCGGAGTGCCTCAGGCGGGCGACTACTGGGGCTTGAGCTATCGGCAGGGTTTGGCGTGGCTCAACGAGAACGCACCGAGCCCGTCGTTCCTGGCCGTGCCGATCGTCGAGCATGCGGTCCGAGTCGTAGCGTCGGAGCGGTTGCGAGACGACATCGAGCTGTTGCGGGTGTCGGTGCCGTTTTTCCCGGACATCCCGCCACAGGTGATCGCTCAGCTTCCCGAACTCGCAAACGAGCGACCGCTGTTCGTGATGTTCGTCAACCGCGAAGACTGGAGCAACGATCTCGTCCGCCAGGCGCGCGAGACCGGGCGCAGAGTCCACCAGATCGAGCTGGACCGGGTGCCGCTGCTCGAGATCTATCAGTGGCCAGCTGGTGGCGCAGCGTCGGCTTCAGAAGTGACGCCGGCGCTTGGCGTTGGTCGGTAGCGCTCCGACACGCCATACTCCCGCAGCCATCGACTCCCAGAGGTTATCGATTCTCAGGGGCTATCGACTCCCGCGAGCAAACCGAGCGATGACGCCATCATGAGCAAGACCCAACCCTCAGACCGATCCCGGAACCCGGAGGCGAGAGCCGCGGAGCTGCGCAATGCGCTTCGGCGTCACGAGCGCCTCTACTACGCCGGCTCGCCAGAGATCTCCGACCGTGAGTTCGACGCTCTGATGGACGAGCTCCTGGAGATCGAACGAGCTCATCCGGCGCTCGTGACTCCCGACAGTCCCTCGCAGCGAGTGGGTGGAGAGCCAGTCGATGGTTTCGACCAGATCGACCACCAGCCACCGATGCTCTCGTTGGACAACACGTACAACGAAGAGGAGCTCGACGACTGGATGGATCGGCTGCAGAAGTTGCTGGTGGATGAGCTGGGCGACTCGGATTCTTTTGGCATCCCGCTGGTCACGGAGCTCAAGGTCGACGGGGTGTCGATCAGCATCCTCTACGAGGACGGCGTGCTCACACAGGCGGCGACCCGAGGCAATGGCCGGGTTGGCGATGACGTCACGGAAAACGTGAAGACGATTCGGGCGATCCCGCTGCGGCTCGACGAGTCCGCCGATCCGCCGGCGCGCCTTCTCGTGCGCGGTGAGATCTACATGCCGCGCTCCGTCTTCATGCAGTTGAACGAGCGCCGCAAGGCTGCAGACGAACCGCTCTACGTCAATCCGCGCAACACGACGGCGGGCACGATTCGACTGTTGGACAGTCGAGAAGTGGCGTCCAGGTCTCTCTCGGCGGTCGTCTACGACGCGGCGTCACCGCAGCTCTCGGAGCGTCACTCAGAGACGCTCGAACGGCTGGTGTCGTTCGGGCTGCCGGTGCATCCGTCGTGGCAGGTCTGTCACACCACGGCCGAGGTGCACGCATACCTCGAGCACTGGACCGAGCGGCGGCACGCGCTCGACTTCGACACCGACGGTGTCGTCGTCAAGGTCGAGGGTGTGGGCCAACGCGAGATCTTCGGTGCCACGTCCAAGGCTCCGCGGTGGGCAGTCGCCTACAAGTTCGAGGCGGAGCAGGCGCTCACCAAGGTCGAGGGTATCGGCGCGCAGGTAGGCCGCACCGGAGCGTTGACCCCCGTTGCGTTTCTGGAACCGGTGTTCGTCGCCGGAACCACCGTCAAGCGGGCGACTCTGCACAACTACGAAGATCTAGCGCGCAAAGACGTGCGAGTCGGCGACGTGGTCGCCATCGAGAAGGGCGGCGACATCATCCCGAAGGTCGTCGAGGTGCGTGTGAGCGAGCGCCCCCGAGACTCGGTTCCGTTCGTGCCGCCAACCCACTGTCCGGTGTGTGGTGAGCCCGTCGCCAAGCTCGACGACGAGGTGGCGCTCCGCTGCGTCAACGTGGCCTGTCCTGCAGTCGTTCGCGAGTCGATCCGTCACTTCGTGTCGCGCAATGCGATGAACATCGAAGGTCTCGGCGAGAAGCTCATCGACCAGCTGTTGGAAGCTGGTCTCGTCGAGGACTACACCTCGCTGTACGAGCTCCGCGCCGAGGACCTGATCGGGCTCGAGGGGTGGGGCGAGAAATCCGCGACCAGGCTCAGGGAGGAGCTCGAGAAGAGCAAAGGTCAGGGGCTTGCACGCCTGCTTCATGCCGTTGGCATTCGCTTCGTGGGTGAGCGTGTGGCAGCGATCCTCGCGCGCGACCTGAAGACCCTCGATGCCATCGAGGCGGCGTCCGAAGACGATCTGACGGAGCTCGAGGAAATTGGTCCCAAGGTCGCAGCCAGCGTGCGTCAATTTCTCGATCACCCAGGTAATCGCGAGCGGCTCGATCGCTTGCGCTCGTTTGGCGTCAGTGTCGAGGCTCTCGAACCCGAGGTCAGCGCGGACGCACAGAGCCCGCTCGAGGGACAGCGGGTGGTCCTGACGGGCACCCTCGAGTCCATGACCCGGAGCGCCGCCAAGCGACGCCTGGAGCAGCTCGGAGCCCGGGTATCCGGGTCGGTGTCTGCCAAGACCGATCTGCTGATCGCGGGCGAGAAGGCTGGCAGCAAGCTGAAGAAAGCCGAAGAGCTTGGCGTCGAGACCCTCGACGAGGCGGGTCTGATCCAGCTGTTGGAGTCAGCCGGGCGCAGCTGAACCCGCGGCCGACGCCGGGAGGTGTCGTTGCAAGGGCGCTACCTCTCGACCTCGATCTGCTCGGCTACGGCGACCTCCGGCTCCTGCTGGATGACCACGGTGTCGACGATGGGCATCAGAACACGGTGGACTCGCTCGCCAAAGGAGAGGTTCATTTCGTAGTAGCCCTCGGTGCTGACGCGCAGCAGGACGGCCTTCTGGCCCTTGAGGCCGAGCAGGCGGCTGTGAACCGAGACATCTGCCGGAAGCTCCATCTTATTCTCTCCCTATCGCGGCCAGACCGCCTCGAGCGATCTGACGAGTGTGTCGCCGCGTTCCTATTCTTCCAGCAGTCCCTGCTGACGGTACTCCTTGAGCTTGCGCTGCAAGGTCCTGAGTCCGATTCCGAGCATGCGTGCGGCCTCGGATCGCTTGCCTTCGGTGCGTCCGAGGGTCTCGAGAATCGCCTGGCGCTCGATCTCGGCCATGGTCTTGGGAGGACCTGCCGACGTCTGCACCGGGGCACCAGCTCCAGCGACGAGTGTGGGAGGTGCGGAGCGCCGGAGCTCGGGCGGCAGGTCCGAGGCTCCGATCTCACCGCCGGGGTGAAAGATCGCCACGGACTCGAGAACGTTGCGCAGTTCGCGAACGTTGCCGGGCCAGCTGTAGGCATTCATGACGTCGATGGCGTCGGAGCCGAGCCGCATCTCGGGTTTACCCTCTCGCTCCGCGACTTCCTTCAGGAAGTGCTCCGAGAGGAGCGGCAGATCCGAGAGCCTCTCCCTGAGCGGTGGGATCTGCAACGTGACGACCTTCAGTCGGTAGTAGAGGTCCTGCCTGAAACGACCCTCTGCGACTTCGGTCTCGAGCTCACGGTTGGTTGCAGCGAGCAGCCGGAAGTCGACGTTGATGAGCTCGCCTCCGCCGACTCGCATCACCTGGCGTTCTTCGAGAACCCGCAGCAGCTTGACCTGGAGCTCGGGATAGAGCTCGCTGATCTCGTCGAGAAAGAGCGTCCCTTGATGAGCGAGCTCGAACTTGCCGATCTTGCGGCCGATGGCGCCGGTGAAGGAGCCCTTCTCGTGGCCGAAGAGCTCACTTTCCAGGATGTCGTTGGGAATCGCACCACAGTTGATCGCCAGGAAACGTTGCTGGGCGCGTGGTGACGCCTGGTGCAGCGCCTTGGCCACCAGCTCCTTGCCGGTTCCACTTTCGCCGACGATCAGCACGCTGGATCTCGTGGGGGCAACCTGCCTCATCTGCTCGAACAACCGCTCCATGCGGGCGGAGTGTCCGACGATGCTGTCGAAGCCAAAACGCTTGTCCAGCATCTGGCGCAGGCTCTC
>JANQPS010000562.1 GCA_028285365.1 Thermoanaerobaculia bacterium
CCTCGGTGATCACCTCAAACCCGGCCATACGTGATCGTCTCAAATCCGGCCAAAGGGAGCGGCTGAGGACAGGATCGATCTAGCCGTTCTCGTTCTTCTTGCGCAAGGTTGCTGCCTTTCGTGTCCTCCAGCTCTTCGGTCCGAACTTGAGGACATGGCCGTGGTGGAGGAGGCGGTCGAGCAGCGCGGTCACCGCGGCGGTATCGCCGAGTAGCGTCCCCCAATCCTCCACTGGTCGGTTTGAGGTGATGAGGGTCGACGCGATGCCATGTCTGCGCATGATCAGCTCGAGGAGCTCCTCGGCTGCGTTGCGCGGTAGCTTTCGCATCCCGAGGTCGTCGATGATCAGAAGCGATACGCGCATCATAGCGGCGAAGTATTCACGCCGGGTGCCATCGAGCCCTGCGTCCGCGAGCTCTTCGAGCAGGATGTGGGTCTCTCGGTAGGCCACTCGGTGGCCTTGGTGGATCGCCGCGAGTCCAATCGCCTGAGCCACGTGGCTTTTCCCGGTTCCAGGCGGTCCGAGAAACAAGGCGTCTTGGTGCCGCTCAATGAACCGGCCGGCTGCGAGCTCAAACACGGCCTTCTTGTTCATCTTGGGATTGAAGTCGAAGTCGAAGCTGTCGAGCGTACGCCCGGCGTCGCGGAAGCGTGCGAAGCGAATGCGTCGCTCGATCAGGCGATCGGCTCGCCGTTCGAGCTCGTCGCCAACCAGCGCAGACAGCAGGTCGATGTGCGGCATGTTCTCCGTCTGGGCTTGGAGCAGTCGCATCTCCAGGCTCTGGGCCATGCCGCCGAGGCGCAGCGTCTTCAGCGAGCGAGTCAGCTCGTGGGTGTTCATCAGGATTCTCCTTGGGTGAGGGTGTGGATGAGATCTCGGTACTGCGTGAGCTCTCGAATGAGCGGGTCGACCTGCTTGAGCGAGAGCGCGTCGTTGCGGCGGCGCTCGAGATAGCGACGCACAAAGCGATACTCGGGCACGCCGACCTCGAGCGCGGTCGCGCATGCGTCGTCCACCACGGCGCAGCCGTGCTTCTTTGCGAGCGATAGAACGCCGAGGATCTGACGGACCCCAGCCTCTCCGCGCTGCGCGTGGATTGCATCGCAGAGCGAACCGATGTGTGCACCGGCGAGTCTGGCGCGACCGAGCAGCTGGACGGTAGAGGGAGGCGTCTTCTTCGGTCGGTGCTCTGGCCGGCAGCTTCGCGCGCCCACGGGTTTGCGAGTGTGCTCGGTCAGAAGCTGGCCGGTCTTCGGATCGAGCAGACGCACCCGAAGCGAATCCCACTGCACCTGGACTCGGCGTCCGATCCAGCCGGGCGGCGCGTGGTAGTAGGCGCGATCGACTTCGACCGCGCCGTCGAGGTGCACCGTACGTGAACCGTGCTGGTAGTAGCGGAAGGGTTCGAGCGGCAGCGGCGTAAGGTGCAGCTTCTCCTCGGCAAAGAGTGCGGCGACTTGGCGCTTCGTGGTGCCGTGAATCCGAGTGTCGGCCCAGCGCGCCTCCCAGCGATCGAGGTAGGCTTGTGCTCCTTCGAGGCTCTCGAAACGCTGGCCTTTCAGTGGCGTTCGTTTCGCGTGTCCAACACTCGACTCCACCTTGCCCTTGCGATTGGGGTGCCGGACCCGGCACGGGAGCGCAGTCGCCCCGTAGTGCTTGAGCATGTCAGCGAAGAGCGGATTGAGCTGGGCATCGTAGATGTCGGCCTCGAGCACCCCTTCTCGGAGGTTGTCGAGAACGAGGAGCTTCGGTGCGCCTCCGAGCCTGCGGAACGCACGCTCGTGTAGCTCGCACCAGATTTTGGAGCTCGACTTCCAGGTGAGCAGCCGCACGCACTTGCGGCTGTAGCCCAGTGTCAAAACGAAGAGTCGAGTCCGTCGGTACTTACCGGTGCTCGGATAGCGCACCATGGGGCCCGTTCCGTAGTCGACCTGTGCCTCCTCGCCTGGTGCCGAGGTGATCACCGGATGGGCGTCCGGCGTGCTCGACGCCCGTAGCTTCCGCACGAAACGCTGAACCGAAGCGTAACGAGCCGGGAAGCCGTGGTCGTCGACAAGGTCCTGCCAGATCGCCATCGCGTTGCGACCGCGTCCGAGGGCTTCCTCGATGAACTCGCGGTACGGCTCGCAGGCGCTCGAGGCCGGTGCGCGGCTCGGACCACGGGTGCCAGAGTCGGTGATCACCTCTTTGGCCGGATTTGGGCCCGGGTCGGTGATCACCTCTATGGCCGGTTTTGCATGGCCCCAGCGCCCCGGAGATCGGACCGGGATCCCGGCCGCCTTCAGGTAGCTGCTCGCCGTTTCACGACGGACTCCCGTCGCGTCCTCAATCCTCCGTAGCGACCAGCCGAGACGGCCAAGTGCCAGGATTTGCTGCCGTTTCTCTTCGCTCAAGACATTGCTCATGAGCGCGACGACCAAAGCCGCCGGGCTCCGTCAATGTCCTCAGTCGCGATCCCTTTGGCCGCTTTTCGAGTGATCTCCTATGGCCGGATTTGGGTGATCACCGAGG
>JANQPS010000569.1 GCA_028285365.1 Thermoanaerobaculia bacterium
GCTCGGTCGAGTCCACGGCCATGGGCCCGGACCTCAACCATCGAGGAGACACGGCTCTTCTCGTGTCTTGGTTCGCCATGCCGGAGTGGCCCGGAAAAGACGTCACGCGTCCGCCAACTCGAGGGGAGGGTGGTCGGCTGGAGACCTTCGACGTGACCGTCGAGCTGCCCGAAATGCGCGGGCCTACCGGGGTCCAGCCGGCCGCTACCGTCACCGTGCCGGTCACGGTCTGGCTGCCACCAGGCTACGACGAAAGCAGCACTCGCTACCCGTCCGTCTATTCGCTCGAGCGCTACGCGATCCCGATCGGGGACTGGCCCAGCTCACTCGACCAGGTCGTCGGAACACGAGTCGACCCGTTGGTTGCGGTCATGCCCGATCTTCCCACGGGCTTTTACGGGCGCCGCGGCGGTGGTCTGGTCGGCCTCCTCATGCCCGAGATCGTCAAGGCGGTGGACGAGCGCTATCGCACGGTGGCCGAGCCGGATCAGAGGGGTGTCGTTGGCGCCCTCTACTCAGCGCCTCCGGCGATGACTCTCTCGCTCGGCGCCAACCGGCTCTTCGGACGGGTAGCCATCCAGAGTCCGTTTGTCATGGATGCCATGCTCCCGATGTTTCGCCAGCAGATCGAGAGCGCCGCGTCGAGTCCGCCGCTCGAGGCCTTCTACTACGAGTGGGCCCGGTGGGACATGCGCAGCCCGGGCGAAGGGCTCGTTCTCGGTGAGTTCATGGAAGATCTCTTCAGGATCTTCGAGGACGCCGGATACCCCATCGTGGGCGGCCAGGTTTGGGATAGCACCGACTGGGCCGGCTGGCGAAACCGCACGGGACTCGTTCTCGAGGCCCTGTTTCCGTCGAACGACGCCTCGCCTCCTGAAGAACTCTCGATGTGGCTCGTCGAGGACTCGAACTAGAGATCCGAAGGCGTGCACGAGCTCACGGTATGATTCCCAGCACCTCAGCCGGGCACGACATCGCCGCAACGAACTCCCTAGCGGCATCCACACGACATCCACAGGACAGGATGGAGAGCGATCTCATGAACAGAAGCTGGTTTCGAGGCGCCGGTCTCGCGGCGCTGCTCTTCGTAGCCGTCTCTGCACTGGCACAAGACGGCCAGGAGAAGGTGACGGCCGCCCACGAGAAGCTCCCTGCCGGTGCGGTCAAAGACGACCTGGGCATCACGGTACCCATACCAGCAAGCCATCCAGGCCGCCGCTACCCGGCTGATCACGACTTCCCGACCGGTCCGGCCATCGGTGAGCGTTTGCCCGAGTTCGAACTGCCCAACCAGAACGGCGAAGCCGTCGACTTCCACGCCGACCGTGGCGACTCGAAGGCGATCGTCGTCTTCTATCGCTCGGCGGTCTGGTGACCGTACTGCCGCACGCAGCTGGTCGAGCTGCAAGAAAACCTCGAGCTGTTCGAAGCCGAGGACATCAAGGTCTACGGAATCAGCTACGACGCCCAGAAGCACCTGAAGACGTTTGCCGACGGACACGACATCACTTACGACCTGCTCTCAGACTACGATTCAGCGGTCATCGAGCGCTTCGGCATCCTCAACACCACCATCGAACCAGACGCTCCTGAGATGAGCGCCGCCACCGAGAGGAGCTTCTATGGCGTCCCCTTCCCGGGTGTGTACGTCGTAGACGCCGAAGGCAAGGTCACCGAGAAGTTCTTCCATCGCCACTACGCGACGCGGACCTCTGCCGGCACGATTCGCAACAGTGCGATCGGTCGCATCCTAGCGACGCACGAGGTACCAACGACCGAGCTGGGAGACGAGCACGTCCAGGTCTCCCTCTCGCTCGCCGACGAGTCGCTCAAGTTCGAGTACACCAGCACGCTCTACGTGCGCTTCGAAGTTGCCGAGGGTTTCCACATCTACGCGGACCCCCTTCCGGACGGCTACATCGCGTCCACGGCAACGGTTCGCGAGACAAAAGGCGTTAGGACCGGAGACGCGGTCTACCCCCCAACCCGGAAGCGTGAGTTTCCGAAGCTGGGCGTGACGCTCAACGTCTACGAGGGCTCGACTGACGTCGCCATTCCGATCGCCCTGACTTCCGAAATCCTCGACTGGGCAATACGCGACAAGCCGAGCTCGATCGAAATTCCCGTCGATGTCGTCTTCCAGGCCTGCAGCGAAACCGTTTGCTTCGTGCCGAAGACAGAGACGGTAACGCTCGAGGTCCCGATCGATGGTCTCGTGATGCCCGGTCGATAGGCGAGTCGCCGATCTCGAGGTAGTGACGTTCACACGAAGCGCTTCCAAGCTTCGAGGCGGACGAGTCATAAAGCCTGCCGGCACCAGTCTCTGTGCCCGCTCATCGCGACTGTCGTGACTCGTTCACGCGAGCGCCCGCATGCTTTCGTGTGACGGTACTACGGGCTGTCCTCGCTCCTCGACATCGGCGCGAGGTGACTCATGAGCCTCTGGAGCTCATGGTCACCGAGATTGAGCTCTTCCTGACAGTCCTCGACTCGGAACGAGGTCTCTTCGTAGATGTAGTAGCTGCGATAGATCCCGGACCCCGAGCCCCGTGACAACTGCTCGTATTGCGAGAGTCGCGCCTCGCGCTGCTCGCGATCATGCAGCAGATAGTGAAGATGAAAGAGGTGTGGCTCGTCGAGCACCAGATGCCTTCCGAGGATGTCGATCGCCTGGTGGACGCGGTTGCGAAACTCGAGTCCCGGTCGATTGCGAATCAGGCGCAGCTGGATGTCCGGATACGTGCGGTCGTTCACGACGTATCTGAGCGGAGTCAGTGAACAGAGCCAGTAACGCGGAAACCAATAGGCAACGTAGTCTGGGTACCTCAACAGTCGCGGGAGAGCGGTCGCGAATTCCGAGCCCATGACCTCGTCGGCATCGAGCGAGAGAATCCAGTCGCATCTAGCCGCGCCCAGGTAGACGTTTCTCTGGGAAGCGATGTCGGCGAAGTCGTGAGCAATGACCCGCACCTTCGGCTCATCCGCCACGACGTCGAGCGTTCCGTCCGAGCTGTTCGAGTCCACCACAATGATCTCGTCCGCAAACTCCGCAACACTTGCCAGACAGCTGCCGATCGTCCTGCAGTTGTTCTGCGTCAGAACGCAAACCGAGAGACTGGGCAGCGCCGAGGTCTCAGCGAGTTCCGCTGCGAGTGCGTCGAGCTGATTCTCCACTCCGAAGCGCGTGTCTTCCGTTCCCTCGGATCTCGAGCGAAGCAGCACAGAGTTGAAGGCTCGGGTCAGCGAATGGCCCACTCGCCAACTCTCAGAGCTCCGCGTTTCCGAGAGCAGCCGGTCGAGCGTGCGTGCCCCATCGATCGCCTCGAGAACCATGTGCTCCAAACGGTGGCTCCGGCGACTCATTCGATCGCCACTCCGCCTCTCGATCCTCAGCTCGTCACTCAGGCGCTCCAAATCAGCCGTGCTCGTTTGCTCACGGCATTGAGCTTCTCTCAGACGAGCCTCGTGCTCGTCCAGTTGGACCCGCAGCGTCTGCGTCTCCGCCTGGAGCGCCTCGACCTCGATGACTCGCAGCTCCGCTTCCCGCCTTAGCCCAGCTAGCGCCTGGTCCTTCGCCTCGAGCTCTGTTTGCAGCATCGCGCTGGCGCTCCGGATTCCTTCGTCGAGTCGTTGCTCGTGCTGCCATTTCAAGGCACGATAGCGCTCGTCGAGCTGAGTCAACTCGTAGAGTACCGGCGCAAGACTCTCGAACCAGCTATCGGTGGTGCCAGCCCCCGCCATGTCCTCGAGCGTTTCCCAACGCTCTGCTCGAAGGGCCTCCCAGAGCTCCTCTTGCGAGGGGCTGAGCTGCGCGTCGTGAGCACCAGCGGAGCAGTGACTGAGGCTCTTGTCGATCAACTCGGACAACTGGCTCGCGCTCGGTGCCCTCACCAACGTGTCACCCATGAGCGAGCGCAAGCTCGAGACGAGCCGGCTGGTCTCACCACTCGGATCGTCGAGGAGTCGGTTGTAGCAGACCGAGACTCTCGGAAGGCCCCGGGACAACGCGATGGACTCCATGACATAACGCTCCCAGAGCGCTAGGCCAAACTCGAGCGGGATCCATTCGTGGCGCCGCTTGAGCGATAGAGCCACCTCGCCTGGGTGCCGATAGGCCATCACGCAAATCGGATCGACCAGATGCTCGAGCCACAACGAGAGCGTGAAGCAGAATCGGGGGTCCTTGATCACCCACGGCCGATGTTCGTCCAGTGACCCGACGAGCTGAGAGATCCTCTGATCCAACTCTGCGCGTGTCTCTGGCGGAACCAGATCGGGCTCAAAGCCTTCGACGTCGAGCCAGCTCTTGCCTACCGACGAGAGCGCGAGCTCGTTGATCGCCACAACCTCCTTGCGCTCCCAGTAGCCTTTCGGATTCCACGCATCGAAGGGGAAGTGTTCACTCGGCGCGCCAGCGTGGATTTCACACTGGCTCAAGAGCCCGGTGACGGCCGACGTGCCGGACCGGTGCATTCCAACGACGACGAGTTGCATCCGTAGCTTCCTAGAAGACTGCACCCGACCTAGACCGAGGAAGGCGAGTGACCGATATCGCCTTAGCCGAGCAGCAACACCGGCCGTCAGCGGTCCTAGTCATCAGGAACGGGCACGAGGCCGTGACGCTACCATCCGCGTGTTTGATCTTCCGCTGGAGGTGCACGCGAGCACGTGCCTAGAGCCACTAGGCCTCGAGCCACCAAGGGTGCCTGAGAGGCAGCATGCTCAGTCGACAGTGGAGAACACCTAGGTCACCTCTTTGGAATCCGGATCTCTACGGCGCACCCAGATACCAGCAATGGCTGCCGTCACGACACTCACGACCATCGTTCCGGCAACACCTTCGAAAGCCGACCGCACGGGGGAGGTCTCCGCGACGCCCCGCAGGATCTCCTCGACCTCTTCCTGCGGCACGTCGGTTTCGGCGTACGCGGCTCGGTAGCCCTCAGCCATCTCGACGAAGTAGTCAGGAAAGATCACCGCCGCGACGAGCCAGGCGCTGGCGAAGATCAGCACGGAGCTGGCGAGACCGATGACGAGCCCGTTCCTCAGCTGACCCCACCAGGAGGCTTCTGCTGCGGTCTCCCGCAAGCACCAGACCACGGCCACGACGTTGAGGACAATCGCGATCGCGAGGTAGACAAGAACCATCGAGTAGATCGTGTGCCAGCCCGCCACTCCGAAGAGGAGATTCTGAAGACCCACAGCAAAACCGAGAAGGAGTCCCCATTTGACGGCCGATCTCACTGGCGGCTCCATCTTCTACGGTCGAGGTCCACGACTACAGCCATGATCAGTTCCTCAGCGAGCATCGAGCGCGATCATCCACCAGAACCGATAGCGGTCTTCGACCATCCCGAAGCCGCCCTCGAGCGGGAACATGACCTTCCCGCCTTCGGCCAGCATGTCGAACACACGCCGCTGCTCGTCCGCTCCCGAGCACGAGACGAACATCGCGACGTTCTCGCCAACCTGCGGGTCTTTGCCGGGCTCACCGTCGCAGGCGCGAATCCGAAGATCGCCCGCCGAGAACACCGCGTTGAAGATCCGGTCCGCGTGCTCAGGCTCCGAGGGCAGAGGTGATTCGCCCACGGTTTGCATAAGCTCCACGTCGCCGCCAAAAACATCCTTGTAGAAGTCGAGCGCCTCCCGGCAGGTGCCCGGGAACATCAGGTAGGGCTGTACGTTCACTGCTGATCTCCGAAATCGTTCGTTCGTTTGAGAGACGCTACCGCTGGCAGCATGTCAGGGCTTGGCATTTCTTGCTGAGATAGCCGGTCTCGGATGGCCTCCTGGTGCTGGAGGCAGTGCTCGTCACTCCACGCGTCACAGTTGATTCACCACGATCCGAGTCGTCTCATGTCGTCAGAGCTCTGGACCCGCCGCATCCATGACGTGATGGACCACGTCCGAGATCACCCGGCTGACACGCACTGCGTCGACAGCCTCGCCGCCCTGGCTCATTCGTCGCCGTTTCACTTCCACCGGATCTTCACGGCGGTCGCAGGGGAAACTGTCGGAAGCTTCGTTCAGCGCGCTCGGCTCGAGCGAGCGGCGTATCTGATGAAGGCCAGTCCGTCGCGGTCCCTCACCTCGATCGCTATGGACACCGGCTTCGCCACGTCACAAGAGTTCTCGAGAGCTTTCAGGCGCAGTTACGGCGTGGCGCCCAGCCGCTGGGACCGACGCAGCCGGCTCGTTGCACCTGAAGGTCGTGCCGAGCACCGATCGTCTCCGCCACCGAGCATCGAGGCGAGTATCGTCGACCGGGGTCCCATCCGACTCGCCTACACCAGGGTGCACCCGGCCTTCCACGTTCCGGGCCTGGCGGCCGGACTCGAAGAGCTCCTGACCTCTCTCGAGACCGCCGGGATCCCGTGTCGTGACAGCCAGGTGGTCGGCATGAGCTGGGACAACTACGAGACCACGCCGATGGACAAGCTCCACTACGATCTCGGCGTCGAGGTACCTGAGTCGGTGCACATCGAACCCCCGTTTGGTGTTCGCGAGCTCGGAGCGTTCCGAGCCGTAGAGGTCGAATGCTGCGGGCCGCTCCAGCTGATCGCAGAAGCCTGGGACTTCCTCTACGAAACGTGGTTTCCTCAGTCCGACTACGAGCCCGCTGACCTACCGGCCATGAAGTGGTTCGCCAAGCCGGCGGCAGAGATCCGCTGGGACACGTGGGACGTCGCCTGCTCGATAGCACTCACAGCACAAGGGTGAGGATGGCGGAACCGCGCCCCGCCAAGAACGGGCTCACTCTCTGAGAGACGCCCTGATCACCTCTTCGTCGTTGCGCGCCACGATGTGGCCGTTGGCATAAGCCGGATGTGACCAGTTGACTGCCGCATCGAAGCGTCGCCTTGGGCCAAAACCGGCTGAAGAGGTCGGCTCGATGAGCTTCGTTCGGTCGATCTCGACGTAACCTTCGCGGGCAAAGCGCGCGATGATGAGGTCACCGGAATCGTTGTTGACGAAGTAGCGGTCGCCGTTCTTGACCAAGAAAGCGGCGCCCCAGCGACCTTGTCGGGTCATCTGGTCACTCGCCCAGAGTCGCTCGCCGGTCTCGAGGTCGAGAGCCCTGAGCTCGCCGTAGCTACCCACCCCGTAGATTGTGTCGCCTTCAATGATCGGAGTGGTGATCAGGGAATGTAGGCCCTCGGTCTGATCGGGCATTTCGCTCTTGCTGTTGCCCCGCCAGAGGAGCTCCGCCTTCGGCTCGGTGGCCGAGAGACCGAGGAGCATGGAGCCACCGTAGAACTGACTCACGAGGAGCTTGCCGTTGCCGAGCACGGGTGTCGTCACAGACATCCCACCCTGGACATTGAAGGGCTGTTGCCAATACACCCGACCAGTTTGGGGATCGAGTGAGTTGATGAACTGAGGGTCCCAGACGATGAGCTGCCGTTTGCCGCCGATCTCGAAAATGATCGGCTGCGGATAACCCATCTCATAGTCCGACGAGAGCGCGCGCCAGCGCTCCTCGCCGGTCGTCTTGTCATAGGCAACGACCTTGCCGTCAGGCTCAGCCCCCGCAACCGCGATCAAGAGATCCCCGTCGACGAGCGGCGCGCTCGAGGTCCCCCAGATCGGAATCGTTGCGTCGTACTCCTCGACGAAGTCTCGCTGCCACCGAACCTCTCCCGAGGTCACGTCGAGAGCCAGCAGATCGCCGACTGCACCGACTACGTAGACCGTGTCGCCGTCGACGGTCGGGGTCGCGCGCGGACCAATGGCGTAAGAAGCCATGATCGAACCGTACCCGGTCGTCCAGGTCTGCTCCCAGAGCTTCTCCCCGGTCTGCTCGTCGAGGCCGAGCACTCGCTCCGTTCCCTCCAAGGTGCGGGTCCCTTGTTTCTTTACCCAATCCAGGACGAAGACCTTGCCGCCCGCAACGGCAGGTCCTGCGTAGCCGGAGCCGACCGGAGCGCGCCACACGACTTCCAGGCCGCCATCCGGGAACTTCTCGACGATACCCGTCTCGTGCCAGACGCCCAATCGGTCTCGACCCCGCCACTGCGGCCAGTCTTCAGCCGGAAGGGTGGTAGCGAGAAGGGAGCAGACGAGACTGATCACTCCGAGGGTCGAAAACCACCTGGTCCTGGTGAACTGCATCCCTGGTTCTGGCTTGCCCATCGCGACCTCCTGACCTCCTGACCTTCTGACCTTCCAACTCTGCCAACCGACGGGGGATTCGAAACCGAACCCTCGAAGTACCTACTCGACACCACCGGAGCCTGACGTGCTCGTCGACGCGTCCGGAGCCCCGTGAAGGGCTTTCCACTCACTCTCGAGCAAGCGCGCTCCCCTGAGGATTCCGCCCATCGAGTAGTTGCCTTCATGACAGGCATACTCGTAGAGGCGATCATCGGTTTGGTGCCAGGGGAACTGGCCGCTGTAGGGCTGGGTGTAGTCCGGGTCATAAACCGTGTAGTCGTAGAGCAGGCGCTCACCGTCGAGACGGCTGAAGCGCTCGACGATGCGCAACCCCTCTCGAGCACGGTTCGGTACGTCAAGGAAGTTCGTCGTCTCGACGACCAGGGTGTCGCCTTCCCACCAGCCGATCGAGTCGCCACTGAGTGATCGGTACCAAGACGGCATGTGCTCGGAGTCGAGGCGCACGATACGCGCGTCGTGCATCCACTCGACCAGGATGATCACGTGCGTGTCGGTCTGCGTGATCGTCTTGAGGTTGTTGTATGCCACCGGCCGCGCTGGCAGCGACGCCGGCGGCACGTAGAGACACCGATCCAGGAGCGATAGCGACTCCGGACCGTCGTACGGGTCGTCACCCGTTTCCAGCCACCAGGCCGTGCCGGTGTTCTCGTAGGCGTACGGGTGTAGGTCCGCACGGCGTGCCTTGCCCGCTTCGGAAAGCGGCGGGAGACGACCGTTGGGCGGGTCGTAGATGATCGAGGTCAGATACTCGCCGTCCAGTTGGAACGTATCGGTGCCGTTGTCGATCCAGAAGAAGTTGTAGCCGCCCACCGCCCCGGCGGGCCCTCCCGAGCCGTCGCCACCGGCCGGTGGGGCGCCGCGGTCGGGGTCGCTGTCTTGCGACGCCATTTCGCGAAACGCAGCCGCCCGTCGCCAGATCGCTTCAGCTTCTTCCTGCGTCATGAACTGTTTGTCGCCGAACTGTGGATCGCGCTCGAGCGGGGTGAGGCTCGCGAGATCGTACGTCCCCGACAGATCGGGTTTGCCGTTGGCGGCGCGCGGAAAGTCATCGCTGGCGGCCGAAGGGACGACGAGGCCAGCGAGGAGCACGAACGTCAGAAGGCTGGAGAGCTTCATGAGCAGACTCCTTTTGCTCGAGAGGGCCAAAAACGCTAGCACAGCCCAACCCGACACTCATCGGGAGACGACGTCGGCCCCTAGGGCAGGGCGACCGCCCGTCTGCGCACTTGGCTGATCACGCAAGCGCGTTAGCGGGACGATCGAGCGTCAGCTGCCGCCTTCGACGGTGACGCCCATCTCGCCATATAGCCGATCGCGATCGGCAAAGAAGCGCTTCCCTGCCAACCAGAACAGGGGGATGGCGAGTGCCGAGATCAAGGTAAACGCGAGCAGGGTCCAGGTGTAGGGCGTCTCGACCCCCTGAGCGGCAAGGCGGTCGACCATGATGCCGCCGACCGTGGCCCCGATCCCGACACCCACGAGGTTGAGCACGAGGATGTAGAAGGCGACCACCGTCGCGCGGATCTGGGGCGGTACCAGCTCCTGGACCGTCGAGAAGGTGGGACCGTAGAAGCAACCGAGCTGGAAAAAGCCCGCGAAGACGCCGATCCAGAACCAGGCCGTGTCGGCGGAGGAGAGTCGGTACATGATGCCGATCGGCGACATCACGAGAAAGAGGACGAAGAGGAAGTACGGCCTCCCGGTCCCAGTACGGCGCTGCCACCAGTCGCCACCCCAGCCACCAAAGAGGTTGCCGAGAACACCCCCGATCATCCCGACCCAACCGGTGAGACGGGCAATCTCGGCTCGCTCGTAACCCAGCTCCTGGACGTACCACAGCTGGTCGAACGCGGCTGCGCCGAGGATGAGGTGCAAGACGACCCCGCCACCCATGGTCAGAAGGAGGGCGGGAGAGCTGCTCAGAGCCTTCATGAGGGTCTTGACGATCTCGCCGAAGCCAGGCGCCTTGCCTTCGTTGGACTCGCCCCCGCTCGACCGCTCGTCCTTGAAGAACAGCATCAAGACGGCGAAGACGACTCCAATGGCACCGAGTGCGTAAAAGCAGTTGCGCCAGCCGATCGCGGGTCCGAGATAGCCGACGATGAGCAGACTCATGCCGACCCCTATCGGCACTCCCATGTAGTAGATGCCGGCAGCGAGGCCCAACCGACGAGCCGGAAAGCGGTCCGCGAGCAGTGACATCGAGGCTGGCGTGAGCGCCGACTCACCCACGCCGATCAGCATCCTGGGTAAAGCCAACGACACGAAGCCCCGGGCGGCACCAGAGGCGGCCGTCAGAGCAGACCAGAGAGCCAGTGCGGCAGCGATGAGGCGCGAGCGGTTGATCCGATCGGCCAGGGTCCCCATGAAGACGCCCATAATCGAGTAGAACACCAGGAACACGAAGCCCGTCAGAAGTCCGTACTCGGTGTTGGTCAAGCCGAGGTCCGGAACGATGAAGTTCGCAAAACTCGCCAGAAGCTGGCGGTCGACGAAGTTCATGACGTTGAGCAGCGTGAGGAACGCGAGCAGAGTCCAGCCGCCGCTCGCAACGGCCTTGTCGTCAGGTTGGCTCATGGGCCCGCGAGCCTATCGGGAGTGAGCGCTGCGCAACAGGACGCCCGCTCGCTTCCGGCAAGGACCTGAACTGTCTTGGTTCTCAGCTCGGTTCAACGATCGACACCATGTCGATGGACTTCGTGGTCGCCTCGTCGTCGCAGTCGATTCGCAAGGTGTGCTCACCGGGCTCGAGGTCGAGCGACTCGAAGACCTTCACGTAGTACTGACCGTGCGGGTCGGCGTCGCTCGCAAGGTCGACAACCGTGGGCTCATTTTCATCGATGGCGACCGTCATGGTGCCGGCTTCGCTGTTTCGATGTGCAAAGAGGATCACCGCGCTGGCAAAGACGTCGATCGCTGCACTGCAATCGGACGTCCCGACGCTCAACGTGGCGCCTGAGGCGTTCCACTGTTCTTGCTTCACCTCGAATCCTTCGTAGCGCCAGCGTGGATCGTCGTCTTCGATCGTCGTCCAGCGGACCGGCGTCGGAGGTGTTCCGGCCGGCAGCACGACGGGTGAAGGCCTGGGGATCACCCACTCGTCCGCGCTCGATTGGCCGCCGATCGCCTCTTCGACCACCCGATCGATGATCCCGAGACCACGTGTTGCCATCTCGGTGATGCTGTCGTGGCTCCTGGGGAGATTGGGCCGCGTCCGCTCGATCCAGTAGGCGTCCGCCAGATCGGTGCGACCCAGTTGCTCTTCGAGTCCCGACCGGCCCAGGAGCAGCCCGAGCAGCCCGCCCCAGGTTGCGGTTGGATTGTCGGAGTCCCAGCCGCTCAGTGCACCGATACGCAACGTCCGCTCGAAGTCGCCGCCGCCGTAGAGCAGGCTCACGATGGACGCGGCGAAGTTGATGCCCGAGTCCCACGGGTACTGGTATCGATAGCCCGCTGTGGTCTTCAGTTGATAGCGCTCGTGGATGCGGTCGCGGGTGGCCTCCCAATCGTCCTTGTCCTGATTGTCGCTCCAGTCCTGACGGACCCAGTCGTACATGTCGGAGATGTAGGACCAATCCGGGACTCGCTTGCGCGCTTCGTCGGCGAGCCACAGCACCTGTTCTCGAGGCGGCAGGCCCACTGGAATCACCGGCACCAGGGCGTGCATGACGACGTAGAACTCAGCCGCCCACTCCGAGTGCAGGTACGCCGTGGTTCGAATCGGGAGATGGGCGAGGTCGAGAGCGACGTCGGGCCGGCCGGGAGCCAGGGCGCCGAAGATCTCAGTGGTGAGCTGAGCATCGATCATGTCCCACATGGGATTGTTCTCGGGCAGCGACGTCTGCGGAGGTACGGCGCCGTTCTGCATCTGTCCCGACGCCGCCAGATTCGACACCCAGAGCAATGGCAGCCGGATGTGGTCGCGCCACTCCGCGGCGATTTGCTCACCCGTCAGGAACACGGACTCGCTCTCTTCGAGGGCGTGCTGGTAGACGTACTCGATGTCGGTGTCGTCATCGGCGGGCCAGGGATCGTGTTCG
Source organism: Thermoanaerobaculia bacterium (assembly GCA_028285365.1). Taxonomy (GTDB): domain Bacteria; phylum Acidobacteriota; class Thermoanaerobaculia; order Multivoradales; family Multivoraceae; genus JANQPS01. The sequence goes on from JANQPS010000569.1 coordinate 12,216, forward strand.
AGCTGTAGCTCGAGCGTGGCGCCGCCGCGACCCACGGGTTGGTTCCAGTCGTCGTCGGTGAAGAACGGCGCCGTGGAGCGAGCATTTTCGGTGAGCAGTCCGGTCCAGTTGGCGATGCAGCTCCCCAACCAGAAGCCCTCGAGACGGTCCTGGTAGTCGGCTCGGCTCACCTGAAGTGGAGGGAGTTCGGGATCAGTGCTCGAAGGTGGACCTGCGCAAGCCGACGCGAGAATCGCCAAAAGAAGCGCGAGGGGCCTCGACACGAGAACTGACATCAGTCCGCGATCCTCGATTCGACTCTCCACATGGGTTGCTCCGTCGAAGCGAGTGCAGTCATGCCGACGCGATCTCTTCTGTCTGTTCGGCTTCTACCGCACTGGCTTGGCTGACGTGTCGAGCGGTACCTTCGTTCTCCAGCGCCAGACTGCGCTTCTTGAACTCGCTGCCCCACTCCTGCATCAGGTTCAGGATCGACTCGAGCGAACGGCCGAAATCCGTCACTTCGTATTCGACGCGCGGTGGAACCTCAGCAAACACGTGCCTGGAGATGACGCCGTCGGCTTCGAGCTCTCGGAGTTGCAACGTGATCATGCGCTCGGTCGCGTTGGGAGTGAGTCTCCGCAGCTCTCCGAAGCGCTTGCGTCCTCCCAGGAGGTGGCAAACGAGCACTGGTTTCCATCGGCCACCGATGACGCTCAGCGTCGCTTCCACGTCACACCCGGTCTTCCAGCAGTACTTCCGCGTCACTGTGAGCTCCTGAAGTTCAGCCAATACTTACAAAAATGTGGGTACTTGTTAATAGTGCTGTAAGAGCGTACGGTGACCGCGAACCAAGACCCGACCACACCAAACTGGCCACCTGATGAGGCCACTAGATAGGCAGAACGATTCATGAAGACGATGACCATCGAGAGATACGGCGATGATGCCCCCTTCGAGGCCTCGGAGATCGAGACTCCCGTAGCGACACCCGGCCACGTCCTGGTCAAGATCGCGGCGTCCAGCGTCAACACGGTCGACACCATGATCCGGAGGAAAGGTGATGAACTGCCCCTTTCACCACAGACCCCAGCCGTGCTCGGCATGGACTTCGCCGGCACCGTCGAAGCCATCGGCAGCGGCGTCTCCGGCTTTGCGGTCGGAGACGAGGTCTACGGCTGTGCTGGCGGACTGGCCAACTTGCAAGGCACGCTGGCCGAGTACATCAACGCCGACTACAGGTTGATGGCGCGCAAGCCGACCAACCTCACGATGCGGGAAGCCGCGGCACTTCCCCTGGTCGGCATCACCGCCTACGAGGGCCTGACTCGCGCTGGCGTCAGCCACGGCCAGCGGGTGCTGGTTCACGGCGGAGCAGGCGGGGTCGGTCACGTCGCGCTTCAGCTGGCGAAACACTTGGGAGCCGAGGTGTACGCGACTGGAGGCGGAGACAGGCAACTCGCGCTGATCGATCAACTGGGCGCAACCTGTATCAACTACAAGAGCGAAGCGGTCGACCAGTATGTGAGCGAGCACACAGCAGGCACCGGATTCGACGTGGTGTTCGACTCCGTAGGCGGCGCCAACATGACCAAGTCGTTCGAGGCAGCCGCCCTGAACGGGCAGATCGCGACGACTGTGGCCTTGTGTGAGCTCGATCTTTCGTTGGCTCACTTCAAGGGTCTCTCGCTGCACGTGGTCTTCATGCTGATCCCGATGCTTCACGACCACGAGCGACACGTTCACGCCGCGATCCTGAGCGCCCTGACACGCATCGTCGAGGCCGGAGAGCTGACGCCGGTGGTGGACGAGACCAGGTTCTCGCTCGAAGACATCGGCCACGCTCACGCGCACCTCGAGAACGGCCGGGCGATCGGCAAGGTCGTCGTAGAGAACTGAGGGCTCCTTACCAGGAACGCGCTGAGGCGAACCCGTCGGCGGCTCGCTGACCTGAGCGTTCATCCACCGGATCACCCTCTAGGAGGAGACACTCTCATGCCACTTTCACAGAAGAAGACCATTCTCATCACCGGGTCCACTGACGGTATCGGGCTCGAAACGGCAACGCTGCTGGCTTCGGAAGGCCACCACGTGCTGCTGCACGGCCGTACCCGTTCGAAACTGGAGGCAGTCACCGAGCGAGTCGCCAAGCTAGCAGGGGCCGACCACACTGAGCGCATCGAAAGCTACGAGGCTGACTTGTCGTCACTGACCGAAGTCGCGGCGCTGGCTCAGACAGTCGCGCGCCGACACGACACTCTCGACGTCTTGATCAACAACGCCGGCGTCTACAAGACGTCCTCCGACCGCAGGTCATCAGGCCGTAACTCCGATGAACTGGATGTTCGGTTTGTCGTCAACACCATCGCACCCTACCTCTTGACGCGACGACTGCTCGAGCGGCTCGCACACTCAGGGCGGGTCATCAACCTGTCTTCGGCAGCGCAGTCTCCGGTCGATCTCGAAGCCTTGAACGGCAAGAGACGCTTGTCGGACGACGCCGCCTACGCCCAGAGCAAGCTCGCGTTGACGATGTGGTCTCGTAGTTTGGCCCTCGAGGTCGGTGACCGCGGACCGATGATCGTCGCCGTCAACCCCGGGTCCCTGCTCGGAACCAAGATGGTCAAAGAAGCCTACGCAGTGGCTGGTGGCGACGTTCGCATCGGTGCCGACATCCTGCACCGGGCAGCGCTCTCCGAAGACTTTCAGTCGGCTTCCGGACGCTACTTCGACAACGATTCAGGTCGGTTTGCGTCCCCTCACCCCGACGCGCTGGATGAGAGGAGATGCCAACAGGTCACCTCGGCCGTCGAGAAGATCCTCGTGGACCGAGGCCACGACGTGGTGCCGATCGACGACTTGGGGAGTGGGAATTCTCGCTAGCCGCATACAGCTCGCCACCTGCACGACTTCGGTCGTGGCGAACCTCGAACAGCTGACGGCAGGTCACCTCTGCGACCCAAGCGTCGATCGCCAGTCCTGGAACGGATCGGACAAGGGATACCATCTCGGGGTTCCCCTTTCCAACGAGTGTCAAGAGGTCCACCTAGAGTGGCTGACTCTGATCCGCGGGTTCCAGCAGCCGACCCCTACACGAGACGTGACGGCGAGCTCAAGGCACCGCCGACGACGCTGCTGGGACGTGTCCGCCATCTGGGACCAAGCATCGTCATCTCCGGTGCGATCGTGGGGTCCGGCGAGATCATCCTCACCGCATCGCTTGGCGCGGCCGTGGGATTTGCGCTGTTCTGGTGGGTGCTCATGTCGTGCTGGATCAAGTCTCTGACGCAGGCCGAGCTCTCCCGCTACATCATTTCGAGCGGTGACACCTATCTTCGCGCCATCAATCGACTACCTGGCAAGATTCCGGGGCCCAGGGGTCCGGTCGCTTGGCCACTTGGCCTCACGACGCTGGCGCAGATCCCAGGAATCATGGGGCTGGGCGGAATCGTCGGAGGCGCTGGTCAGTCGATTCACCTGCTGACGCCCGAGATTCCCGCCGTCGTCGCCACAGGGGGCGCCGCATTGTTGTCTGTCGTGCTGCTCTTGTCCGGGTCCTACAGGCTGCTCGAGAGGTCGATGCTGGTGCTCGTCCTGAGCTTCAGCTTTGCGACCCTGGTGTGCTCGATCTTGATGCAGTTCACCGAATACGCGATCACACCGGCAGATCTCGCGGCGGGCTTTTCCTTCGACTTTCCGATCGCCTTCCTGGGGCTTGCACTCGCGGTGTACGGCTACACCGGCGTCAACTCCACCGAAATACCGCCCTACACCTTCTGGTGTATCGAGAAGGGTTACCCGAGCTTCATCGGGTCTCCCGACACCTCGGGTTATGTCGAGCGCGCCAAAGGCTGGATCAGAGTGGTCCAAACCGACGTGCTCGCCACTCTCATCATCCTGACTTGCGCCACCGTGCCGTTCTACCTCCTTGGAGCCGGGGTCCTGAACGCCATGGGCGAACGGCCTCAGGGTCCCGAAACGATCTCGGCTCTGTCGAACATGTTCACCGAAACGCTCGGGCCTTGGTCGGTCTGGCTCTTCGGCCTGGGCGCGTTCTGCATACTCTTCTCGACGACTCTGGCCGGGTTTGCCGGTGGTGCACGCTACATCGCCGATCTCACGATCGCTCTGGGCTTCGTAGAGCGCCGCCGAGTCGACATCCGTCAGAAGATCATTCGCGGCTGGTGCTTGTTTGCACCTTTCGTCGCTTTTGGTTTCTACCTCTGGATTCAGAATCCAGTTCTGCTGGTGACCGTTGGCGCAGTGACTGCAGCGCTTTTCCTGCCGATTCAGACCGGTGCAGTCTTGTGGCTCCAGCGACACCAGCTCGATCCGCGTCTGCGACCGAGCGCTTTCGTGCGCGTTGCTCTGTGGGTCATCTTCTGGGTCGAGCTAGCGATGTCTGGGCTCGTCATCCGCTTCGTCGTGTTCTGAGCCGGACTCAGCGCTCGAGACGAAAGCGCTCGAAGAAGGCCCAGATCACGTCGTTGGCGTTCACGTCCCGGCACACGTTGCCCAGCCGTTCGTGAGAGCGCACCGCGTCCGGCCAGGTGTGACCACCGCCGTTCAGTCGCAAGAACGCGACCTCGGCACCGCTGTCGGTGAGCGGCGGGTAGGTGAACAGGTCAGCGGTGCAGCCGTCGTCGGCAGCGTCCGGCAGACGCTCGTACTCGGGAACCACCGACGCCCCGCTGGCTTCGATCCAAGCGCGCAGGGTCTCGTCGACGGACTTGAAGTTGGTGCGACGGTTCGGACCAAAGCCACCGCCTATCGGAAGAGCGATGTCGTCGGTGCCGTGAATGTGGAGCACCGGCACCGGACGGGACGGCTCGGCGCGATCGAAGCCGATCGTCCCTGCAACCGGCGCGATCGCGGCGACGCGATCCGCGAGGTTGGCGGCGAGGTAGTGCGAGAGGATGCCACCGTTCGATAGACCTGTGGCGTAGACCCGCGACGGGTCAGCGCCGAACTCGGTCTCCAGCTCATCGAGGATGGTCTCGACAAACCCGACATCGTCGACGTCGTTGTTCATGGCGTACGCGCAG
>JANQPS010000603.1 GCA_028285365.1 Thermoanaerobaculia bacterium
ACTCGGGGCTGGGTCTGTCGGGGCGCCCCAGTATGGGGGCTTGGGTGAGCTACGGGCTCGGCTCGGAGAGTCAGAATCTGCCCGGCTTCGTCATCCTCAACGGCGGACTGGTGCCGCCGGGCGGGCTCGACTGCTTCGCTTCCGGCTTTCTCCCGGCTACGCACCAGGGGTCGATCTTCAAGCCGTCCGATCCGCCCCTCGCCAATGTTCAGCCGCGCGAGAGAACCGCCGAGCTCCAGAACAACAAGCTGGATCTCGTGCGCAGTCTCGATCAGGCCCTGATCGGAAGAATGGGACCGTCGGACGCGGTGGAGTCGGCGGTGGCGAACCAGGAGCTGGCGTTCCGCATGCAGGCCGCGGTTCCCGAGCTGACGGATCTAGAGGGGGAGACCGAGACGACCCGCCGGCTCTACGGCCTCGACGCGGACTATGAGCCCACGCGGATCTATGCCATGCAGTGCCTCCTGGCGCGGCGCATGGTCGAGCGCGGCGTGCGTTTCATAGAGCTGACCTGTCCCAACATCAGTGGAATCGATCGTTGGGATCAGCACAGCAACCTCGATCGGCACCACGCAAGCAACGCGCGCGCCGTCGACCAGCCGATCGCGGGCCTGCTCACCGATCTGAAGAGTCGCGGCCTGCTCGAGAGCACGCTGGTGGTCTGGGCCGGTGAGTTCGGCCGAACGCCGTTCGTGCAGGGCCGCAACGGCCGCGACCACAACCCCTACGGCTACTCCATCTGGCTCGCCGGCGGAGGGGTGAAAGGCGGCACGATCTACGGTGCCACCGACGAGTACGGCTACCACGCCATCGACAACAAGCTCCAGATCCACGATCTGCACGCGACGATGCTGCACATGCTCGGCTTCGACCACACCAAGCTCACCTTCCGCTACTCCGGTCGGGACATGCGCCTGACCGACGTGCACGGCAAGGTCGTGCACGACATCCTCGCGTAGGGGTCGGTCGCCTGCGGGCGAATCCCCTTTTCGCAGCGACGATCGATGAGCAGGCCCGAGGCGCACGGCGCGCGTCGGCAGAGTGATCGAGAGCGTTCGACACCATCGCCTCTCCGATTCAGTGAACTCGGCGAAGGCCATGATGAGAGCCAAGGACCCGTGGACTGTTTGGATTGCCGCAGGCGACCGCTAAGCTTCGTCCATGAGTAGATTCGCCCTGTTCTCTTCCGCAGCAGCCGTTCTGTCTCTGTCGACCCTCGCGTTGGCCTCGAGCCCGGTCGCAGGCAGCCAGACGATCCATCCAAGTGTCACGCCGCTGGGCTCTGTCTCGTCGATGTCCAGCCTTGCCTCTCACCTACCCCGCGAAAGTACTGGCCTGGTCCGGGGCCGCGCACAGCAACGGCAGCGAGGACCCAACGTCGCGACGATGTGGGGCGAGACCTGCGCGACGTGCCATGGCGAAGCCGGCTTTGGTGGCGCCTTCGGCACCTCCTCGCTGATCACGAAGGAGCTGTTCAGCCAGGATCACGACCGGCGCTTCTTCGATGCGATCAAGAACGGCACCGAAACGGGCATGGATCCGTTCGGTGACGCCTTCAGCGACCATGAGATCTGGGGCCTCGTGGTCCACGTCCGCGAGCTGCAGGCCAAGGGTCTGCGCGAGGAGTTCGGCTCACCGACCCCGGCGGAAGACGGTGTCTACACCTCACAGCGCGCCAAGTTCCGGCTCGAGGAGGTGATCGTGGGTGGCATGCAGGTGCCGTGGTCGATCGACTGGCTGGCCGACGGACGGATGCTGGTGACCAATCGTGGCGGCACGATGTCGGTCTACGAGGACAGCCAGAAGATTGCTGACGTGGAGGGTCTACCCCCCGTGGTCGAGCTGGGACAGGGTGGTCTGATGGATGTCCGGGTGCACCCGACCACCGATTGGATCTATCTCTCGGTCGCCGACCCCGCGCAAGAAGGCGAGGGCGCGATGACCAAGGTCTACCGCGGCAAGATCGACGTCTCTCAGGACGGCGCTGCCTGGACGGACAACGAGGTGATCTGGGAGAGCGATCAGCAGTACTACAGCGGGTCTCGTGTGCACTTCGGTTGCAAGATCGTCTTCGACGGAGAGGGTCACCTGTTCTTCTCGGTCGGTGAGCGGGGCGCCAACATGAGAGTTCAGGAAGCCGTGATGAACCCGTACGGGAAGATCATGCGGGTCAACCTGGACGGCAGCATCCCCGACGACAATCCGCTCCCGGAGAGTGCGACCTGGACCACCGGGCACCGTAACCCTCAGGGCCTGGTGTTCGACCTGGAGGGGAACCTCTGGACCACCGAGCACGGTCCGCGAGGCGGCGACGAGCTGAACCTGATCGTCCCCAATGCGAACTACGGCTGGCCGGTCGTGGCCTTCAGCATCAACTACAGCGGTTCGCCGTTCCGCGTGCCGTGGAGCGGCCCCAACCAGGACTTCACGATGCCGGTCTTCCGCTGGCTGCCCTCGATTGGCGCCTCGGGTCTCGACCTTGCCAAGGGACCGGCGTTTCCCGGGTGGGAGGGTGACCTCCTCGCTGGTGGGCTCTCCGGGCAGAACCTCGACCGCATCCGCGTCAAGGACGGAGCGATCGTGGAGCGCGAGGAGTTGCTGCAAGGCATCGGCCGCGTACGCGACGTCAGAGTCCACAGAGACGGCACGGTCTACTTGGTCATGAACATGAACCGACGAGGGACGGAGATCCCGGAGAAGATCCTCCGACTCGTGCCAGTGGAGTGATCGTGAGCGAGCTCAGTCGACAAAGAGGGGGCTCGCGCTGAACTGAGCGCGACCCTCTGGTTCGGCGCGTTTGAGGCTCAGCACGTCGAGGAGATCAAGTGACTTGATCAACCGTAGGTCGCTCTTCGCCAGACCCACTCGAGAGGTCCCTGCCGATGCCGTGCGAGCCACCAGAGGCATACCTGCCTCTGAACGAAGAGAATGGTGACGGCCACAACGGGGAGCAGCGCAACAGGGGTTCGGGTGGACAGTCCGAACCCCCATCCAGTGAACACGACCATCTGGATGATCGACTGGCTGATGTACACCGAGAGCGCCATTCGGCCGAGTGGAACGAACCACTCGAGTGCCCGTCGTCCGGCATCGGTCCTCCAGGCGAGCGCGGCGATCGCGAGGTACGACAGCGCCAGCGGAGTGGTGCCTGCGGCGTAAGACGCGGTCTGCAACAGCCCCTCCGCCGACATCATGAACACAGACTGCTCGTGCCGGAGCTTGATCAGCGCATAGAAGAAGCTGAGTGGGAGCCCAACGGCTGCGCCCGTGATCGCAACTACCCGGAGGGATCGGCCGAAGGATGCGAGTCGCGGCAATAGCGCCGTTCCTATCCACGCTCCGATCAGAAAGAGGCCCATGACGTGAAAGGGACGGCCGCCCTGAAGGTACGTGCCTGGTCGCGCCACTGCGAAGCTGACATTCCAGGCCACATAGTCACGCGGACCTCCCTGCGAGAAGATCTCCCCGCGCGACAAGGAGCTGTCTCCGCCCAGAGCCTGTCCAGCTTGCACGCCCATCTCAACGAAGGGGGGCCTGGGATCGAGGCGACCGTCGGTGGTGTAGACGAGAACGTGTGTTGCGAAGGGCACCAGCAAGAAGAGCGTGATCACGGCGAGCCGAACGCGACTCGAACCGCGCGCGAGCGTTGGGAGCAGAAGGCCCATCACGCCGTAGAGCGTGAGGATGTCGCCTGCCCAGACTGCGTACAGATGTGTGAGCCCGATCAGGATCAGGACGGTCATGCGCTTGCGGAAGAAGCGCGCGAACTGGGAAGAGGATTCCCCCCGCGCCTCGGCTCGTTGCCACTGGATGGCGAACCCGACTCCCAACAGCATCGAGAAGATCGAGTAGAACTTCCCCTCGATGAGCCAGTCCATCCCGAACACGACGGCCTCTCCGACGATTCCTGCCGGCATCGCCATCCGTTCTTCGAGGGTCAGCCAGTAGACGCCGAAGAAGCTGATGAGGTTGGCCACGAGGATCCCGCCGAGGGCGACTCCGCGGATGGCGTCCAGAATCCCCAGGCGCTCTCCAACCGACACGGGCCCAGAGGGGCCCTCGCCCGTGCTCATCGTGGCGTCTCCAGTGGGAGCTGGATACGGCGCGAATGGTAGAGCTCGTTCTGAGGGTGTTCTGTCATGCGGTCTCGGTCATACAGGGCAGCAGGAAGAAGGAAGGACGAGCTTCCCCTCCACCCGCCGACTAGCGAGAGCACGTTCTCGTTTGACGTGTCACCGCGCTGACAACGCGACCGAGGACTCCATCTCGACGCTGTTGCAACACACACGGGTCCACCGGACGGGTCGAAGTGTAGCGTTCAATCGTGCGCTTCTCCTTGAGTGCCTTCGTCCATCCTAGATCAGGGCTGCCATGGGCTGGCCTTGACGTGCGAGGATTGGCGAACGAAGAGGAGAAGCAGCCATGTCGGGATCTGATTCGCTCGTCCGACAGCTCGTGGCGGCGTCGCTAGTGCTGCTCGTCAGTACGCTAGGTTGCTCTCGTCCACCTAACGAGGGAAACGTGAGTCGACCTGACCCGAACGCTCAGTCGCGAGGTGAACGTCTCGCCCGAGTGATTCGCGAGTACGACGCCCAGGGCGTGCACCGGACTGGAACCGACGTCGACACGGCCTCGGCGCACTGGCTTGCCGCACTGGTAGGGGAAGCCGGACACGAGCCACAGCTGGGGGCGCTGGACTTCGAGCGCACCGACACCGTGCAGGCTTTTGTCGAGATCACCGAGGAGGACGGCTCGACCAGTCGGCATGAGGGCATCCCGCTGATCGACTCGCTAGAGAGCACCGACGAGCACGGCATCAACGGGACCCTGGGTCCTCCAGGAAGTGACGCAGATATCGTGGTCGCTCGCTGGCCCCCGATCGTCCAGTACCTACCCCTGTTTCACGAGGTTCGCACGTCGCCCGAGGTTCGCGGCCTGGTGGTCGTCACCGGCGGTGCCGAGCTCGACCTGCCACCGGGTTCCCAGCCTCTACCTGCGTACCCGCCGGGTTATGCGCTGATCAATGCCGATCGCTATCTCGAGCCCTACGGTCACCCGGTGCTGCAGCTTCCGAGCGACGCGGGCCCTCAACTCGTCGCTGCCCGTGAGCGCGGGGCGAAGGCTCGGTTGGTGGTGGACCTGACACGTGTGTCGAAGCGAGTCTTCAACGTCACCGTAACGGTTTCGGGGCGCGACGCCGAAGCGGCGCCCATCGTCGTGATGACGCCACGCAGCGGCTGGTGGCAGGTGGCGTCTGAGAGGGGCGGCGGTCTCGCACTGTGGGTCGAGCTCCTGCATGCGCTGAGTGCCGAGCCTCCTCGCCGCACCGTGCACTTCGTCGCCTCGACCGGTCACGAGCTCGGCCATGTTGGACTCGACCACTATCTGCAGTCGCGACGGGACCTGATCGAAAGTGCGCACCTCTGGCTCCATCTCGGTGCCAACTTCGCGGCCGCGGTTGGCGGCAACATCCGGCTGCAGGCGTCGAGCCAGACGCTGATGGAGCGGGCGCTCGCGGCCATGAGCAGCGAGGGAATCGAGCCCGGAGTTCAGACTCCTGTTTCGGATCGCCCCTACGGCGAGGCCCGCGAGATCTTCGACGGCGGTGGCAGCTTCCTGTCTCTGCTCGGCAGCAACGGTCTGTTTCATCACCCCGACGACCGTTGGCCCGAGTCGGTCGACATGGCTGTCTTGGAGAAGCTGGCCAACGCCTTTGTTGCGCTGACCCTCGAGATCGCGTCGGAGGAAGACGGGTCTTCATAGAGGCTCGAGCCGTAGCGGCGCCCGATAACGCTCACGCAGGGTGTGTCGGCGCTGACTGACCGGCAATCAGGCCCTTGGCGACATGCGATGAACTGGCTCGAGCAGAGAGTTGTCGTCGAGAGGCTTCGCCGAGAGGTCGATCGCGAACTGCTCGACGCTGATGCGATCCCGGAAGATGTCGACGATCGTGAAGCCGTTGCGTTCGAGGGGAGCCATCCGCTCTTCGACTTCCACCGAGCTGGGCACCAGGGCGCCGGTGCCGCGGAATGTCGACGGCCACGCCGCGTCGCTCGAAGAGACCGGTCCGCTCAGGACAGACGCAACACCGCGTTTCAACCTCAGATCGCCGCTGCGCCGAATGATGCCGGAGCCCAGCGCGTGAAGATCGCCCGAGACCGACAAGGGAATGGGTCTGTTCTCCATCATCTCGTTCCGAGAGAGGTCGCGCCACTGCGGGACAGGGGTCCAGCTGAGGGCTACTCGAATAGTGCTGCCAAGTCGCTCCAATCGTCGCCAAACGCACAGGTCTGACTGCAAAGGTAAGCTAGCTCTCGGCTCGAGAACCGTGCGATAGAGGGGTGACGTGCAGACACGCTGCGCAATTGAGCGACTTCGGATTGTCGGCCTTCTGGCGATCTGTCTTGCCGGCTGCGCGGGCGCGCAGGTCGATGTTCGGGCACGTAGCCAAAAGGTCGACGTTCGGATCGATCCCGCGACGAGTCGGCTGGCTGCCACGACTGTCACGGAGCTCGAGATCGCTACCGCGCAGGGCGGATCTCAGCAGGACCTCGTGGTGGAGTTGGCACTCCATCCGGATCTGGTCGTGGAAGCTGTTTCGGCCGAAGGTGCGACGGTTCTCGAGCGCGAGACGATTCCACCCGAGACGGTGGATGAGGTGGAGGATAAGAACGAGAGGGCCGTTGTGCCGGCCACTCTCAGGCTCGTTCTCGAAGACCCGGCTACGACCGTCAGCCTGAAGATCGACTACGAGGGAGAGCTGCGGCAGGACGTCGCGGCGGGTGAGGTCCAGGGCGAGATCCACAACTTCTCGGTTCAGGCGCACGTCGGTAACGAGGGTGTCTACCTCGCGCCCGCCGGCTACTGGTATCCGCGCCTGTCTCTTCCGGACGACGCTCCTCTGTCACATCACCTCTCGGACTTCGAGCTGGTCACCAACCGGCTCGAAGGCTTCGAGCTGGTGGCTGGGCTCGAGGCTGTCAGCACCTCCGAAGAAGCCGGAGACCGATTGCGTTGGCAAAGCCCTTTCCCGATGCGCGGTCTCGTCTTGCTCGGCGGACCGCTCGAGCGCCATACGCGGGTTCACGAGGGCATCACCCTGCATGCGGTGATCGCACCGGGAAAGGAAGCGGTGGCACAGGACATTCTCGCGGCCTCAGCGGAGTACCTGGATCGCTACCAGCCGCTGATTGGTCCGTACCCGTTCAGCGAGTTCACGGTGCTAGAAGCCTTCTTCAGTTCGGGGTTCGCCTTTCCGACCTGCACCCAGATCGCAGGCAGTCAGCTGAGCGAGTACCGTCAGTATCGCCGTCACGGATACCTCGATCACGAACTGCTGCACAACTGGTGGGGCAACGGCATCTTCGGTGACACAACTGACGGCAATTGGACCGAAGGTCTCACCACCTACATGGCGAACTACGCTGGCTTCGTGCTCGACGGGGACGAGGTAGGAGCGCGCAAGCAACGTCGCAACTTCTCGAACTTCCTGAGTGCCATCGCTCCGGAACACGATCTGCCACTCGGTACGTTCGGCCAGGAAGACGGCGCCGGTCGCGGCATCGGCTACTCGAAGGGGGCCGCGGTCTTTCACATGCTGGAGCGCAAGATCGGATCAGATGAATTCCTCGCCGGCCTGCGGCTCTTCACCGACGAGTACATGGGTCGTCACGCGGGGTGGGACGAGATCCGCGAGGTGATGGAGCGAGCCAGTGGAAGCGATCTCTCGCGGTTCTTCGACACCTGGGTCCGGACCGCTGGTGCACCGCGGCTCGAGATGACCGCTGCTGAGTGGCAGGCCGGCGCAGACCACGTGCTGGTGACGATCGAGCAACACGGCACCAGCTTCGAGCTCGATGTGCCGCTGCGACTCCACTACGAAGAACACTTCGTCGACGAGATCGTCACGCTCGATTCCGCTAGCCAGGAGATCGAGGTCCCCGCTGAGAAGGAGGGACTGCGTGCGATCGAACTCGACCCCGACTTTCACCTCTTCCGCAAGCTGAAGTCCGAAGAGGTCATGCCGACGTCTGCTCTGACCCAGAACGCGGAGCGGCTCGTGATCGTGCTTCCTGACGGCGAGGTTGCCGAGCCGTATCGCGATGTGGCCGATTCGTACCGACGAGCCGTGCTCGGGGATGAGGAGGAGCCGGAGGTCGACCATGAAGTGATCGAGCGCACGGTCTCTTCCGTGAGTGTCGAAGAGCTCGCGGGTGGCAGTGTGCTCGTTCTCGGCGACGGCGTTCGCTCGCCCGCGGTCCAGGAGGTCTTGAGTCGGTCGCGGAGCCCGGTTCGGTGGCATGAGTCGGAAGCGTCGTTCCACGTCGGCGACAGAGAGTTCGCGGGGCCCGGCGAGGCTGTCTTCTTGACCGTGCACCACCCCGATCGCGCCAATTCGGGGGTGACCGTCTACTTCGGCAACAGCGAGCGGGCTCTGTCCAATGCCGGCGTCCTGAGCTTCTATCCCAACTCCCTGCTGGTTTTCGATACCCCGCCCGGGGTCGAAGCGACATCGGCCTCGGGAATGCCGAGAGCCGCAGTCGTCGAGCGCATCGACTTCGAGTTTCCGGAACGTATCGAGTTTCAGTAGGCCGGGTCTCCGACGACGATGGAGTGGAGTCGTTCGTTCGCGAACGGTTGCGAAGGTGACGAGATCGGCGGAGCCATGATTTCCGTCGACCTCGAGACGTCTCCGCCTCTCGAAGCCCCTAGGCCAAAGCTCTTTTTCACCAGCCCCGACTTCGATTCGTTTGTGGGATTCTCGATGAGTCCGGACGGTGAGCGATTTGTCGTTTCCCAGCGGCTCGAGAGTGCACCCGTGGACGGGTTGCTGGTCGTCCAGAACTTCGGGGCAGAGTCGG
>JANQPS010000617.1 GCA_028285365.1 Thermoanaerobaculia bacterium
CGGACGGGGCAAAGGCTGGCAGCAGCTTCTCCGCCACGACGGTCACGCTCTCGATCTCGAACTCAACGGGTCGGGGTCCTTCCCTGCGGTCAGGATGACAGCGTCTTTGATCGGGTGAGGTCGCACGACTCGGCTGCGATCGCGGACTGGCACAGGCCGGAAGGGGCCAAGGGCTGGCAGAAGCTTCTCCGCCACGACGATCACGCTCTCGATCTCGAACCCAACGGGGCGAGATCCTTCCCTGCGGTCAGGATGACAGTGGCTTTGATCGAGTGAGGTCGCACGACTCGGCTGCGATCGCGGACTGGCACAGGCCGGACGGGGCAAAGGCTGGCAGCAGCCTCGTCTTTCTTCGGACCCATGGTTGAGAGATGAAGATGAGGCACTAGCCTTCATCTGTCATGCCTCCGGGCGTCGCGAGCGTTCGGTGGCCCCGCTCGGCCATGTTGCTCCCTCTAGAACGCCTCTAGGAGAGCGCAACCCTCGGGCTCTGACGTCGTAGTCTGCAAAGTAGACTTCGATATCAGAGGGCCTGGAGTGAAGAGAAAGCAGAAGAAACGGGGCGCTGACGAGCCGGAACCGGTCAAGCTCGGAGAGCTCGAGCTCTTGGTTCTCCTCTCGATCTTGCGCCAGCGCGACGAGCCTTTCGCCAATCAAGTGAGGCGCGACCTGCGTGACAACGCTGGGCGTCAAGTGTCTCGTGGTGCCCTCTACCGCACCCTGGAGCGTCTGCGAGTCAAGGAGCTCGTCAGCTGGGAGCTGGAGCCGAGCGCTCTGCCGGAGCGAGGTGGCCATCCGATGCGCCGCCTGGCCCTCACGGAGCTCGGGGTCATCACGGTCAGGCATTCGCGATCCGTGCTGCTGACCTTCCTCGACGGACTCGGCGACGTCCTCGATGAAGTCGAAGCCGAGGCGCGAGCGTGACGAGACGACTGTGGCGTCCGCAGGTGACCGATGTGATCCGCCCTCCGAGAGTGACGGAGTGGTTGTTGAGCCTCGTTCTGCGCGGGGAGCAGGGGCGCGTGATCCTGGGCGACCTGCGCGAGGACTTCGCGCACGAAGTGCGGGCTCGCGGCGTGCGCTCGGCACGGAGCTGGTTTCGCCGTGAGGCTTTCGGATTGATGGCGAGCCTCGGCTGGTCTCCCAACCAGCCGGCGGT
This sequence comes from Thermoanaerobaculia bacterium, assembly GCA_028285365.1. Classification (GTDB taxonomy): domain Bacteria; phylum Acidobacteriota; class Thermoanaerobaculia; order Multivoradales; family Multivoraceae; genus JANQPS01. The sequence continues at coordinate 1,160 of JANQPS010000617.1, forward strand.
GGGACGAACTGATGAATCAGCAGGTAGACCGGCGCGGGCAAGGGGGAGCGAGATGAAGAGCGTTCTGGGTCTCAGGGGTGTCGGGCAGGACTTTCGCTATGCACGTCGCTCCATGGCGAAAGACCGGACCTTGGTGCTCCTGGGTGCGGTGATTCTCGGCATCGGTATCGCGGCCAGTGTTTCGATCTTCAGTGTCGTCCGGCCGCTGATGCTGCAGCCTCTGCCATTTCCACAATCCGAGAGGCTGGTTTGGATCGCCAATGTCGGAGAGGGAGGACTGAGCGGAGTGACCTCTCGAGCGAGCAATCTGATGGACTTCAGGGAGCGGCTCGCGGAGCTCGACGGAGTTGGTGGATATTTTGCGTTCTTCAGGGGCGATCCGATGGTGGCCTCCGGGGACGGCGAGCCGGAGACACTCGTCGGAGTTCCGATCACGCACGACTTTCTCGACGTGCTGGGCATTCGGCCCAGCCGCGGTGTCGATTTTGGTCCGGAGGTCGACAGACTTGGCTTCGGCGAGTCCACCGAGATCTTGATTTCCCATGCTCTCTGGCTGCGCCGGTTCGGAGGCGACCCCGACATCGTCGGCAAGGACATGATGTTGAATGGCCGGTCGCGGCAGATCATCGGTGTCATGCCGTCGGGCTTCGACTTCAGTTCTGTCTTCGAGCCCGATACTCGCGTCGACGTGTTGACTCCCTTCCCGGTCAACGAGAGCACCGACCGGTGGGGCAATACGTTGTCGATCGTGGGGCGACTCTCCCGCGAGGCGACTCTGGACTCGGCCGCAGCGGAGATGGAGAGACTCCTGGTCAGTCTGCGGGAAGACGACCCACGTCGCTGGGGGCTCGCGGCACGGATGAGTGCTCTCCAGTCGACGCTCGCCAAGCCGTTTCGCCCAGCGTTCCTGGTCTTGATCGCCAGCGCACTGGTGATGCTCCTGTTGGTTTGCGTGAACTTCTCCAACCTGCTCTTGGCCCGTGCCCCCCAGCGTGCGCAGGAGATGCTGGTACGGGCCGCTCATGGAGCGTCAGCACCGCGACTGGTCAGGCAGCTCATCTTCGAGAGCCTCGTCGTTGCCGGAGTGGGAGCCCTTCTGGGGGCGGGCCTGGCGTTTGCCGTCTTGCGCACCGTCGCCGCCAGCTCGGCAGTTGCGATTCCGCTTCTCGGCGCCAGCCGAGTCGACCTGAGCGCGCTGGTCCTGGCAGTGACCCTGGCTGCAGCGGTTGGCGTCCTGGGCGGACTCGCCCCAGCGCTGCAGGTCGCGGCTGGAACGGGACTGGCGGGACGGGGCGGCGGCTCGAGAGCCGTGACGAGTGGAGTCGTCCATCGGCGCCTTCGCGAGACTCTCGTGGTGGTCCAGGTCGGGCTGGCGTGTTCGCTCCTGGTTCTGGGGGCACTCCTGATGGGCAGTTTCAAGCGACTGCTCGACGTGAACGTCGGCTTCGCCTCTGAGGGAGGCTGGGTGTGGACCCTGCAGCCGCCAAGCGGTCCCTTGACTCTCGCGCAACTCAACCAGTGGTTCGATCAGGCTCGCGAGCGTGTCGCAACGGTTCCTGGTGTCGAGCGGGTGGGACTCACCGACGACTTGCCCCTGGGTGACGATCGCACCTGGAGCATCGAAGTCCCTGGAGAGGCTCGTGAGGAACCCCTAGACGCGTTCATCCACATCGTGGGTCACGACTATCTCGAGACCATGCAGATTGCCGTCGTCGAAGGACGTTCGTTCGATCTCCAGGATTCCGAAACGTCGACGCCGGTAGCCATTCTCAACCGGACTGCGGCACGCATGTTGTTCCCTCGAGGAGGTGCTCTCGGACGCCAGGTGGTCTTGGGCGACGGTGTCGTGGAAGTTGTCGGAATCGCCGAAGACATCAGGCATCAGCGGCTCGACCTCGAGGCGTCGCTGCAGGTCTACTTGTCGATGAAGCAGATCGAAGACTTCTCCGCCATGGACCTGGTGGTGTTCTCGTCGCTGCCCGAAGACACTTTGGTTCGGCAAGTCAGCGAGGCGCTGAGGGAAGTCGACAACAGGATACCGGTGGCCGAGTATCGCTCGCTTCCGAGCGTCCTCCAGCAGTCGGTGGCAACGAGGCGCTTCCTGCTGTCGATCTTGACGGCGTTTGCTTCGACGGCAGTGATGCTGGCGGCTCTTGGCATCTACGGCGTGCTCTCCAGCACGGTGTCCGCGCAACAGCGTGAGATCGGCATTCGTATGGCGCTCGGGGAGTCGGCCGGAGGCGTCTTGTCCCGGGTGGTAGGACGAACTCTGCTGATGGCCGCTCTGGGGGTGAGCGTGGGTGTCCTCGTTCTGATCCCGATACGCAGACTCGTCGACTCGCTCTTGTTCGAGATGAGCGCCTCGGATCCACGTGTCTACGCCGTCATCGCAGTCCTGCTGCTGGCGGTGTCTGCGCTGGCGGGACTCGGGCCTGCATTGAGAGCTTCGAGGACCGATTCCAGTCTCGTTCTGAGGTCGTGAGTCGCGAAGAGTGTCGTCTCGTCAGTCGCCAGCTCGCCAACGGACCCACAGCTGATCGGGCTTGCGGAACTCGTAGCCGCGCGGCTGGCTCGGCAACGTGTCGTCCAGTTCGACCTGGTCGAGGAGCTCGAGTACTGCTCCGAGAGCGGCCTCGGTTTCGCAGCGAGCCAAAGCCGCACCGAGGCAGAAGTGCGACGACAGACCAAACGACAGATGCCCACGAACATCAGCTCGACCGGGCTTGAAACGATCTGGATCCTCGAACTGGGCGGGATCGCGATTGGCGCCACCAATCATGCACTGGATGGTCTCGCCCTCACCGAGAGCGATACCTCCGAGGTGGACAGGTCGCGTCGTGTGCCGTGTCAGACTCTGAACGGACGGCTCCCAACGCAGCGACTCTTCGATGATGTCTTGCGACGAGACGTCTCCCGCTCGAAGCTCAGCCAGTGATTCGGGATGGGTGAGGAGAGCCCAGAGGGTGTTCAAGATCATTGACTCGGTGGTCTCGATACCACCGAAAAGGATGATCAGGAGGTTCCTGATCGCTTCGTCGCGGGTCAGACGATCGCCGCGGCTCAGCGCGCCGATCAAGCTGTCGTCGTCTCCAGAGGAGCTCGCCAGCTGATCGGAGAGATACTCGGACATTCGGCGCGCCGCGATCTGGCCTTTCTCTCGTGCGTCGGCGTCCGCCTCGAAGTTGGCGAGCGATTCCGCGAAACTCTCGTACCACGAGTAGACGAGCTTCAGGTCCCCGGACGGAATGCCGAGGACGACGCCCATGGTCCACAGGGACAACGGCTGCGCCAAGCTTGGTCGAAGATCTACCTGGCCTTGACCGGCGACTGCCTGGACGAGCTTGCGTGCCTGTGCTTGGACCCGCTCTCGCCAAATGTCGAGCACGCGTTTGGTCGTGAAAGGTTGCTGACAGGCGATCTTGTAGCGCCGATGCTCGGCCCCGTCAGTGCTCAGCATCTGAGGGCCGAACGTGTCGCGGATCGTCGAATGAGGCGAGTCGGTCGTGAAGTCATCGGTGTTGCGGAGCACCCTGACGATGTCGTCGTAGCGCGTGAGCAGCCACATCCCGGTCGCCGGCACCCAGGTGATCGGCTCGGCTTCGCGGAGGCGAGCGAGAACGGGGTAGGGATCGCGGTCCAAGACGTCGAGGGTGACGTCTCGACCGAGGGGAAACCGGCTGCTGCGCTCGGCGTTCGACATGACGCTGGCAGGATAGCGGCTCAGTGGCTTTCAGGCGAGGCTGTTCTTCGCAGCCCGGTCGTCACTGGAGCGACAGCGCGATGGCTAGCCGGCTGGCGAGGTACCGGTCGCTAGCTCGGTCTCTGCCTGGGCGGCGTGCCGAACCGTAGGCGCGACGGCTCTCGTGCACAACCAGTAGCCGATCCAGATGAAGACGATGCCGACGAGTTCGCCAACGTAGAGGGCTTCGACGACACCCGCCTTGGCGAAGGAACCACCGATGCCGGGAAGGATTGCGCCGAACGCAATCGACGCGTTTCCGAGTGCGCGCGATCGGTCGTCGACGGTTCGTCCTCCCCAGAATCGGAACGCGCTGAGAATGGCTCCGCCAATCAGGAAGAACACCGCGTAGAGGTTGATGAACGGGGTGAAGAGCCGAATCCATTGCCAGCCCAGAACGGCGCCGCTGGGTCGATGGGCCTCGAGTGCTGCGGCGTTGACCGGCGAGAGAAAGACGAGCACCGAGAAGAACGCGATGAGAGGTACGGTGATGGCCGTCAGGATCCATGCAGTTCGTCTCTTCAGCAGCAGGAATACCGTCCCCTGTGCGAGCGGGTAGCCGCCGAGGAGGGCGCCGGCTACGTACCACAACTTGGTGGCGAGGATCGAGCTACCCGCGAGTGTGATCCAGCTCTCCAGGGACGTGCCGAGGCCGTAGGTGAAGACACCGATGGCCCACCAGAGCAGGTGGAGGTGGCTGCGACGGGACCGATAGCGCTCCACCAGCAAGACCAGAAACACGACCGAAAGCAACGTCGTTGCGATCGGCAACTAGTGAAGCCAGGTTGGTCCCGTCGATTCCATCGGCGTCTCTAGAGAAACTCAGTTGCGATTCAGGGCCAGCTCTAGCGCAGTCGGAGCCGATAGGACACGGTGACTCCACGCTTGGGCTGTGGCCTGAAGAACGACGCGTTGGTGAACTCGGAGTAGAGCTCGTCCGAGGCGTTGTCGACGATCGCGTTGAGCGAGTGGCTGTGTCGAGCACCCTCGAAGAGGCTGACCCCAGCGGCTAGAGTGTGGACCGTGAACGACGGCAAAACCGTTCCGATGGGGCCGGGGACGGCGTTGGGATCGATGAAGATGTCCTCGTCACCGTTGTAGCGGAGCCGATACTCGATCCAGTAGCGCGATGAGCTGGGCTCCCACCTCGCCGAGAGGTTGAGCTTTTCCGAGAAGGTCTCGCCTGTCGGGTCGGCAGCAGGGCCACCGTTGAGGCTCTCGCCGTCGACGCGTGTGTAGTTGGCCCCCAGGGAGATGCCCGAGTCGAAGCGGTAGCCACCAGCGAACTCGAAGCCGTCGATCTTGAGGACGTCCGCGTTGCGCTGTTGGACCACGAAACTCACTCCGCTCTGGTTGATCTCGTCCTGGACGGATTGCGGAAGCGCCGCAATGGCGTCAGCGCTGAGGGTGAACTGAACGATGGCATCGTCGACTTCGGAGTCGAAGTAGAAGGCCTCGAAGTAGGCCTGGCGATTGCGGAACTTGACGCCCAGGTCGATGTTGTCGCTGTGCTCGGACTCGAGCTCGGGATTGAGGAGCTGAAATCCGAGGCCTTCAGGGGTCAGGCCGTTGAACAGCCGCTCGATGATGTTGGGTGCGCGAAACGCGGAACCGTAAGAGGCCACGAGGTTGACGCTGGGATGAACCTGGTAGACCAGGCCAAGCGAGCCGACCACCGCGTCGTCGTCGAAGTCGAGACCGCTGATGTCCCAGCCTGGTGTGGGCTCTGCCGCCGTCTCGGTTTGCGCGTAGCGCAGCCCGCCTGTAAGGGTGAGCTTCGATGTCGCCATCCACTCCTGTTGGGCGAACAGCCCGGAGTGGCGGTTGTTGGCGTTGGGCGCGTTGGCAACCGAGTCGGTTTCTTCGAAGACGCAGGCGAACGGCGGGATGGCGCCCGCGGGGCCACAGATGAAGCTGAGCGGGAAGGCGGCTCGCAGCGTCGTCGTCGTGACCGAGAAGTCCGTGTTGAAGGAGTCGTCGTCGACGAACTCCAGCCCGTAGGTGAGCAGGCCGCGATCGCCGGTGGTCTTGGCCGCCTGGGCTCTGAGACCGATGGTGTCGAGGTCCGTGAAGTTGAGGGTGTCGGCGGTGACGTCGGAGTTGGGGCCGGGGCCAAAGGCAGGTCCAATGTCGATGAAGATGTCGTTGCGCAACTGCCGCTCGTTCGTCTGGCGG
>JANQPS010000631.1 GCA_028285365.1 Thermoanaerobaculia bacterium
GTCGCCTGGACACTGCAGGGCTTGTGGGTCTTTGCAACGCTGTGCGCGGCGCTCGCGGCGATCACCGCTGGTTCGGACGTGCCACTCGGCCTCCTCGACTTCGTCGGGCTGGGGCTGTTTGCCATCGGTTTCACGATCGAGATCGTCGCCGACTCTCAGAAGAGTGCTTTCAAACGCAAGCCAGAAAACGCCGATCGCTTCATCAACCAGGGTTTGTGGTCGTGGTCCAGACACCCCAACTACTTCGGCGAGATCCTGCTTTGGACGGGTATCGCGGTCAGCGCCGCCAGCACTTTCGAAGGCGCTCGTTGGGTGATGCTGATCTCGCCTCTGTTCGTCTTCGTTCTGCTCACCAGGATCAGCGGGATCCCGCTGCTGGAGCGCAGAGCCAAGAAGAAGTGGGGCGACGACCCCGACTTTGCGCGCTACATGGCCACGACGTCGCGACTCCTACCACTGCCGCCCAGATCAGCCAAAGTCTGAGGCGATTCCGAACTATGGCTCTCGCCCGGCCTTCAGCTTTCCGGCGAGACGGTCGACCTCTCCCGCTTCCAGCCTCAGCCGATCCGCCTCCTCTGGCCGATCGACGAGTTCGTACTGGCGCGCGGCACTGAGCCTCTCGCTGGCGAGCTTCGCCAGGAGTTCGGCGACCTCCTCCAGATCGAGCGTGCGGCGCGGCACCTCGTTCTCGGCAACGCCGAACTGCCTGATCTCGGTGTTGCTCGGTTCTTCGGAGAGTTCCACCGCACCAGCATTGTCGAGCGCATCGAGCGCCGCACGAAGAGCCGAGATCCGTGCCAACTCACGGGCCTTCATCGCCTCTCGCAACTCAGACGACCACAAGACCCGGAGGCTGCTGTCCGAGTAGCTCACTGCCAGTTTCCTCAGCTCGTGGCCCCGGATCGATAGATCATCTCCACCGGTCCGATGAGGCCGGCTTCACAACAGTCGACATAGTTGCGAATCTTGACGGGTGCCGTCTCCCTCATCAGGAGGTGGATACCCAGTGCGGGAGCACCACCCGCTTCGACTCGGGCAAACACCTCCGCGAAGAAGTCGAGGGCAAACTGCCGCCGTTCCCGCTCGGCCACGGGCAGGAGGCCGGCGGCTGCGGCTGTCTGCCGATAAGTCTCCGGCGACTCGACGAACGAGAAGTCTTCGCTCTCCGCCCAGGGGAACGGGAACGTGAGTGCGCCGTCGCCGAGTTTCATGACGTCGAACAGAGCAAATGTGCCGCCGGGCGCCAGGACTCGAGACGCCTCCTGCATCAGCGTGGCCTTGTCTTCGATGTTCATACCTACGTGGAACATGGTCGCAACATCGAAGGCACCGTCGTCGAACGGCAGCTCGAGTGCCGACGCGACCTCGAACGATGCCTTCAGCCCGACCAGCTCGGTCAATCGACGCGCTACGTGGACGTAGTCGGCCGTCAGGTCGACGCCGGTGACCTCGACTCCGAAGCGCTCGGCAAGGAGACGCGCCGTCCCGCCCACCCCGCAACCGATGTCGAGGACGCGCGCCGACGGTTGCAGGGTCAGCTGATCCAGCAGAGCGGTGGTCGCCTGAAGACCCCCGGTGTGGAACTCGTCGACGGGCTTGAGATCGGCAGGTTGAAGCGCGTCACGATCACCACCACCCTGCTCGACAGCGTCGAGAATGCGCTCCAGCAGCTCGCTGGTCGTGTAGTGCGCCTCGACGCGCTGTTCAAGATCACTCATCGCAGACTCCGACAAGCCCAACCGGGTGGGCTGCGCTTGGTGTAGTTGACAGGTTTCGGACACATCGCCGAAGACACACGAAAGAGAAAAGACGCAGGCGACCGTGTACAACTCTCAGGCACAGTCACGTCACGGTCTCGTCTTCGCGCCCACTCACGGGGCCCAGGCACGACGTCTCGTCGTCGTTCTCCTGTCGTTCTTCTAGCGGCGCCCCACGACGATGTACTGCTCGGGCAGGGACTCTTTGATGATCTCGGCCTCGAGCCCCCCCGCCTCGAGCTCAGCAACGACTTCCTCGGCATACAAGCGATGAGCGGGTGGTGGTCCGTGACTGGTCTCCTTGGTGAAGTCGACGACATAGACGCGCCCACCCGGTTTGAGTGCCTTCTTCAGGGTCGCCGAGTAGTCCTGCCGCGCCGAGATGTGGTGCCAGGTGTTGACGATCAGGACGCGGTCGAGCGAATTGGCGTCGAGATCACTCGCGTCCGCAGCAATCTCGCGCGCCTCCGCGTTGCTCCACGACTCTCTGGTCATGCGCTCGCGCATGAAATCCACCATTGCGGGCTCGATGTCCAGACCGATGGCGCGCCCACGCTCTCCGACCTCGTGGGAAAGATGCTCCATGAAGTAGCCGGTGCCTGCGCCGATATCGGCGACGACCATACCGGATTCGATCTCCATGAGCCTCATGACCTCTGCTGGCTTCTGCCAGGCGTCACGCTCCGGGTCATCGAACACCTCGGTCCACCTCTCGGCGTCGGTAAACCGGTGATTCGCAGTGGAATGGGCCATGGTGTGATCCTCACCGTGACCGCGACCGCGCTCCATGTCGTGAGTGCGACCGTGCGAGTCATGGGACGAGACCTGGCCGTGGGAGCTCGCGGCGGGGCTCTGACGCTCGAACGTGAACGCAACCTCGTGCGACTCGCCGCCACGTCTCATCGCCAGGTAGACCTCCAGCCGATCGTCATCCGTGAGTCGGTAGGTCAGTCCCCCGAATCGCGCTTCGTTCTCGGCAACCCCGACCAGGGAGAAGGTCAAGAAGCTGTCCTTCTCCTCCCAACCGGTCATGTCGGCATTGAAGTGTTTGAGACGCAGGTCCACGGTGTGGCCACGCTCGGCGATCACCATCAGCTCATAAAAGGACGCCTCACCCCCCTGCACCAGCTTGAAGGTGCCCACCATGGACCCGGCCAGCGGCTCGGTCCATGTCTCCTCGACTTCACCTCCCATACCCGTGCCCCTCCAGACACCCGCCAGGAAACCAAAATCGTCTATCGAGGCAACCGGAGGCATCTCGACCTTCTTGAAGGTGTTCTCGGTGAGCTTCTCCTGTGCGTCGACAGCTGTCGCGACAGACACGGCGAACAGTGCCGTCACCCCGAGTCTCGCCAGACGGGACGTTCGACGCCGCGAGGAACCGAGACCTGCAAGACGGCGGTCGGCATGAAACTGATGCTCAGGAGCCGGGAAAGAGGCTCCCAACACGCGAGATCGATTCGAGGTCGTCGGATCATTCATCGTGCTACTCCGTTTCGTCAGCTGGCTTTGAGCGGTACATTTGTCAGCTGTTCACGTCGGCTGCGGATCGTCCGGCTGCGGATCGTCCGGCTGCGTATCGTCTGAGGCTGCGTAACGCTGCAAGACAAGGCTACTGCACGGTAGGAATCACTCTTCGACGTTGACGCTCACAGCCTGCACGCCGCGCTCTCCATCTGATGAAGACCGACGAACCAGAGGTCGCCACACCCAAAGAGGTTTCCAGGTCCGAGAGAACAAAGCCGCGACCTCTACGAGGCGAACGAAGCCTCATCGACAACCGTTCGCCAGGCCGAAGGAGACGAGCCTGCCGAGGCTCCGACGGCTGACGCCACCGAGCCGCAGCTCTCTCGCCCAAAGCGTTGGCTGGTCCACGAGGCGAGCCACTTCGGGGCCGTGGCGTATGATGAAAAAACCCCGAACAAGACGGAGGACAGCGCATGTCACAGCGAATCCGTAACCGATTCGGCCGAATGGGTGTCGCCACTCTCCTCGCCCTCACCCTCGCAGCCGCCCCTGCAGCGCTCGCGACCGACGACATTCCTCGTCGTCCTGACGGCAAGCCCGACCTCAGCGGCACGTACGACATCGCTACGCTGACGCCTACACAGCGTCCGACACAGTACGGTGAACGCCTCGAGCTGACTCCCGAAGAAGCCCAGGCGATCGCAGATCACTGGCGCACCAACTTCGAGAAGGACTACGCGCCCAGCGATCCCAACCGCAAGGCGCCGCCGGCAGGTGGTACTGGAATCTATGCCCCCGAGTTCACCGGCGCCGCCGGCAAGGTTGGCGGCTACAACGCCTTTTACGTCGACATTGGCGAGGGCGCCTTTCAGCTCGACGGCAAGTACCGGACCTCGATCATCACGGACCCCTCCAACGGTCGCTATCCCGAGATGTCTGACTGGGGGAAGAAGCGAGCCGAGAAGCTCTCCCACTTCCGCCACGAGAACACTGGCACGGCCTGGTGGCTCGATCTCCCTCAGGGTCCCTACGACGACCCCGAGCTGCGGCCTCTGGGTGAACGCTGCATCGCAACGTCCGGCGCCACCCCCACTCTGCCCGGCATGTACAACAACCTCAAGACGATCGTGCAGACCGACGACGTCGTCATGATCAACATCGAGTGGATGCACCAGACCCGCGTCATCCGTCTGGACTCGGAGCACGAGCCGTCACACCTCAAGAAGTGGGGCGGCGACTCCATCGGGTATTGGGACGGCGACACCCTCGTCGTCGAGACCAAGAACTTCCGCGGTCTGCCCACCCGCGCCGCGCGAGCCTCCGAAGACCTCGAGGTCGTCGAGCGCTTCAGCCGTATCGACAAAGACACGCTCCTCTATGAGTTCACGGTCCATGACCCGGCTTACGAAGAGCCATGGAGCGGCGAGTACCCCTGGCCCGCTACGGACGCACGCCTCTACGAGTACGCCTGCCACGAAGGCAACTACTCGTTCGAGGGCATCATGCGTGGAGCGAGAGTCCTGGAGAAAGACGCTGAGCAGACGGCTGAGACTTCGGGAACGACGGACAAAGACGACTGAGTCAGACGTCGCTAAAGGTGACTGACTCTGAATGGTGACGTACCTCGAAACCGTCGTCACTGTCACTTTCGTCGGCGGTTTCCCAGTCGCAGCCTGGACTAGCTGGCGGCGACACAAGTTGAACGCACACCTGCGAGAGCACTTTCCAGAAGAGTCGCGACAGCTCGTTCTCTTCTGGCGTGAACAGCTCAAAGTCCCGCTCTGGAGGAGAGGCAGGCGCGGCCTGACAACCTTCGAACTCGAAGAACAATGCGATCTGTATCGGAGGTCTTTCAAACGAGACTGGATTGCCTACAGCCCAGACCTGAATCGCTTTGACGAAAGGGCCAGAATGCTGGCGCGAAAAGTCAGACGAGCCGACGCCATCGGCGGCGCCTACATCAGCGTTATGTTGCTTCTCTTCTTTTGGATGATGTTCGTATCCACCGAGTCGTGAGGAACCGGAAGGGAGCCACCGGCTGGCCAACGTGCGGGGAGACGTTCGTAGCTCTCAGAATCCCCGCAGACCTCAGACCTGACTCGGGAGGCGACCGAGGGAGAGGGCAGGGCGAGCTCGGACTGCGTCAGCTCATCGCTCCCGGCGCAAGCTTACGGGATCTCGGGGGCCGAGTAGGTTGACCACGTTCGAGTATCTCGCCGTTCTCTTCTCGGTCGTCGTAGGGCTAGCGGTAACGCAGACCCTGCGGGGGCTACTCCGCATCATCCGCCATCGCCGTTCGATCAAGCTCTACTGGCCGGCTTTCATCTGGACCGCCGGAGTCCTCCAATGGACGATCTTCTTCTGGTGGTTCTCTGCGTTCGGCTTGGCTCAGCTCGATGAGTGGCACCTGACGACTCTTCTCTTCGTCTTGACCTACAGCTCAGCGCTGTACTTCCTTCTTGGCCTCCTTCACCCCGATGACGTTGGTGAAGGTTTCGACATGCAAGCTCACTTCAACGAGCACAAGACGTGGTTCTTCGCCGTCTTCCTTTGTCTTGGGCTCCTCGACGTTGGCGACACCCTCTTCAAGCAGGCCAACGAGATTTCGACGCTCGCTGGGCGCAGCTTGGTCGAGTACATGATCTTCTCTGGTGTCTGGATCGTCGGTGCGGCAATCTCACTCCGCGCGCGCAAGCCGGGCGTCCTGACGGCCGTAGGGCTGACGTTCCTGGCCGTCGGGGGTTACATCTGCTTTCGTTGGGGAGGCGTCCTGGGGCCTACGCTAGGGAACGGCTGAGGCTCTGCTGAAGGCTTCATTGCGATGATGGGGCCCTGCCGGGCGAAGTGTTCAATCGCAACACGCCGGCCTACGCGCGAGAAGTGGCCCTACCGGATCGCATGGCTGGCTCCGACGCGGCCAATGCCCTTAGGGCGCCGTTTGTCATGGGGAACCGAGATGAGCTGGAGGAGCTGCTTCGCTCCGCAGGGCTGCAGGATGTCGCAGGCGTCACGCCGATGGGTCGAGCCGACTTCCCCAGCCTCCGCTCCATGGTGGAGGCTGACCTCCGTGGCTGGCTTCCCGTCATGGGAGTCCACCTCGACGAAGAGCTGATCCAAGAGATCCTCACCCAGGCCGAAGACGAGCTGTCCGACTACGTCACGCCGCAAGGCCGAGATGAGTTTCCGTCACCCGCTCATATCGTCTCTGGCCGCAAGTCAGGCTGACAGCCGCAACACCGAAAAGCCACGCGCGGACTCACAGACACCGCTCGAGGAACGACCCGAGCTTCTCGATCGCTTCGAGGCTTTCTGGAACATGCGGCGCGAACGATTGAAACACGTGAATCAGGTCCTCGAAGACTTCCAGCTCGACGTCGCCTCCCACCGCGCGGATCGTTTCGGCGATGCGAGTCGAGTCGTCGAGCAGCTTCTCGGCGGTGCCGACCTGGATCGCAATGCGAGGAAGACCAGTCAGATCCGCATGCAGAGGTGACGCCGTCGGAGTGCGGGGGTCGGCACCGTTCAGGTAGAGAGAGGCGGTCGCGACGAGATCCTCGCGCCCACCAACCATCGGATCGACGCGGGTGTCGACCGATTCACCGGTGACCTCGAGGTCGGTCCACGGCGAAAGTGCCACGCAAGGACCAGGGTGTGGACGGCCAGAGTCGCGAATCGCGACGAGGGTCGCGATGGCGAGGCCACCACCAGCGGAGTCGCCGCCCAGTGCGACCTTCTCGGGCTCGAGGCCTTCGCCGAGCAGAAAGTCGTAGGCAGCGAGAGAGTCCTCGAGCGCAGCTGGAAAAGGATGCTCGGGTGCAAGGCGATAGTCGATGATCAGCGAGCGAATTCCCGCCGCCTCTGCGATCCGGGCTGCCAGCGCACGATGGGTGGCAATCGACCCCAGGAGGTAGCCCCCGCCGTGGAGATAGAGCAGGACTCGACTCTCGTCCGCGGTCGGACCGCTGAGCCACTCGGCCGGCACGATTCCGACCTCGAGAGGTTCACCAAGCCAACCCTCGGGCATGACCGACTGCGCCGTGGCCGCTTCCATTTCACTGCGCAGCCTCGGCACGTCCAGTTGGCCGCCGTCTGACGCAAACGGACCGTCACCCAGCATCTCGACAATTGCATCGTGCTCCGCGCTCGGCATGTGGCTCCCTTCGTCGGCGAATCGTTCCAGATCTGATGGTCGGCGGCAACGTCTCTGACCAGATGGCTCGAGCACCGGTAGACTGAAGGGCACCAAATGCTGAGTTTCGAAGAACTCTTCGCGCGCCACGATTGGGAGCCGCTGCCGAATTGTCCGGGGCGGTTCAGGCTTTCGAGCCCTCTCCCGGGAGTCTCACCGGTCGATCTCGTGGGTGCAGACTCTGAGGCGAGGCGCCTGAGAAGTGACGCGTGCCAGGACGAGTTCTGCGTGCGACTCCTGTCAGACGGCGGTGCACTGCTGTCGTATCGGAGAGCCGACGGAAGCTTCTTTCACACGCTCAACACAGCAGCCGGACTCAGTCGCAAACTGGAGCAGCTCGGTGTCGATCTGTCCGGTACCCCAAGAGACGGCGACGTGTGAGCCACTCGACTACTAGCGGCCACGCGTAGCATGAGAAGCCCGAGCACTCTCTGGCCCTTGTTCCTGACTCTGCTCCTATCGAGCACCGCGGTTGCCGTTCACGCTCAACAGGAACCTCGCACACCGGCTCAAATGAGAGATGAAGCCAACGCTCGCTCTCCGTTTCGCACTCTCAGAGCACCCGACGGCGCCATACCGAAGGGGAGCGGCGCCAGGACCGGAAGCAACGACCACGACGAGTGGTACCAAAGGATCGAAACCGAGCTCTCTGGACTCGAGGTCCTGCGCTGGTACGCCAACCAGCTCGAAATCGCAGGCTGGTCGCTCGGTTCGGAACTGGTTGATACATCGGTCGCTCTTCAGACAGCTCGTTTCACGGACGACGAAGGCATCGAGTGGCACGGGCTCTTGTTCACGACCGAGAGTGCCACAGCCCCTGGGCACGTCGTCGTCCTCATCCGACAGACCCGGCTAGTCCAGAGGTGAGCGCATGACGGCACCGGGGCGCCTCGCGGGGCTCGTTGCCCTCAAATCAGCGCATCGCCGGCTTTACTCCAAACGCTGGCGCATCTCGGATCCCACGCGCTCGAAGCCGTACTTCTCGTAGAACGGCTGGTTGTGCTCCGTCGATTCGACCAGGTAGAGGCCAAACTCGGCGCATCCTCTCGAGCGCGCGCGATCGATCGCCTCTGACAAGAGCGAGCCGCCGACGTTCTTGCCCCGACCCGACTCGTCGACCATCAGCTCTTCGAGCTGGGCGTACTCACCGGCGTAGCGGATGGCGAGGTTGTAGGAAACGGTAGCCAATCCCAGGACGACTCCGTCCTCCTGAGCCACGAGCACCTCACCTCGGTGCCGTTCGAGCAGGGTCTCGAAGGTCGTCAACCACCCCTCAGCGCGAGGTTGGCCTATCAACCTTTCGATCAGCTCGAGACACTGAGACTGGTCTGCGAGCTCTGCGGTTCGGATTTCGATCGACACGAGTCGTCCTCCAGTTCATCGATTTGGTCTCGAACACTGGTCAATACCGCCAACTCGTCACGTCCGCTCCGGGCGGAGCCGACTCGTCGATGCGCTCGAGGATCCTGGGCAAGTACATCGTGTTGTAGCGCAGCCGCGAGATGTGGTTGCCATTCTCGTGGTCACCGTTCCAGCAGTGCTCGGCACGATCGCCGTAGTCGACCACGCCACCGTAGTAGGGGTTGGTGGTGCTCTCGAGGAACTCTTCGGTGAGGTAGACGGCGTTGTTGAGGTAGTAGTTGTCCATGTCACCACAGTAGATGTGGAGCTTGCCCTCGAGTTTAGGGCCAAGAGTTTGCCAGTCGCGCTCCATGATGTGGCGCAGGTCGTAGTTCTCGCGCCAGTACTCTGCGACCTCGCGGTCGATGACGCCGGTGCGCTTGTCCCAGATGGGCTTGGGGTAGCCGTCGTCCCCCATGGGTGAGTAGACCGCCTGCCAGATGTCGTACTGGTCGGTCGAGCGCCCCTTGCTGCCGAGAACGAGCTCGAGGTGGTTGAAGTCCTTGATGCTCGCCTCGACGCTGCCCAGGGTGTTGCGCCAGCCGGGCCGTTCCTGGAGCTTGAACGCCGAATCGTAGTAGTACGCGTTGTCGTCTTCGTAGATGTTGACCTGGGTAAAGGCGCGGAAGTCGATCGGGTCCGGGCAAGCGACGAACGCGCCATTGAAGAAGTCGGGGTACAAGACCTGGACCGCCATCGCCTCCCAACCACCCGTGGAACCCCCGTACGTGAAGCGCGCCCAGCCCTGCCCGAGACCGCGAAAGCGTTCTTCGACGGCCGGGATCAGCTCGTAGTTGATGGCGTCACCGTAAGGCCCGAGGTTGGCCGAGTTCACGGCGTAGGAGTCGTCGTAGTACGGGTTCTGATGCTGAACTTCGATGATCAGGAAGCGCGGAAAGTCGTCGGAGATCCACTGGCGATAGAAGTCGTAGGCCTCCTGCTGCTGGATACGGTTGTAGCAGTCGACGTCGAAGCGGGCGCTGTACTCACACTCGAGGTTTTCGTCCGGCGGCGTGGTCCTCCAACCACCGAGGTCCGCTGGGAAGTGACCGTGAAAAACCATCAGGGGGTAGTACGCCTCGAGGTTCTGGTCGAAGCCGTGTGGGATCAGCACGTGCGCCCCGAGATACATGTCCCGGCCCCAGAACTCGGAAAGGCGCTCGGAGCGAATCTTGATGTGCTTGACGTACTCGGTATCCGACGGCTCGACGATCGGCGGGATCACCTGATCGAGCACGATCTCGATCGGATCCTCATTCGACGGATCGAACGAGACCTGGACGGGTGTACTGAAGAGATTGCCGGGCGCCCGGCGCCACTGCTGCCCTTCTCCGCGGTCCATGGGCAGCTTGACCTGTTTGCCGTTGGACAAGGTGAAGTCTTCGTACTTGTGAACGAGCGCCTGGACCCAGAAGTCGCCGGCGGGCACGTCGCTCAGCTTCTCCGCCGGAAAGCCGAAGACCGCATCGTCGAAGGTGATCCCGGTCCCCGGTTCCCAGCCTTCCACGTCCTTGCCGAAGATCGGAATGGCGGACAGACGAGGGCTGACCTGAAAGCGGGGCTCTGGATCGGACTCGTTGGCCATCATGAGCAGCAGACGTCCCTGGACCGGCCCCTCAGCGGTTTCGGGGAGACGCACCACGATCTGCGGCCCGTCGGTCGCAGTCCCCCCGCTCGTGGTCGGCTGCCCCTGTTCGTCGAGCGGGATGACGCAGCCCAGCGCACCCGACAGACAAATCGCCCCGACGACGGCTCCCAATGCCCTGGAGCACCAGCGCCTCGAGCAAGTCGTCAGACAACTCAACCAAGACGTCTCGATTCCGCTTGCTTCCAACATGCCTTCGAATCCCCCAAGTTCGGGTTTCGCGCCTCTCAGACGTGCGTCCAGATGCTAGCGTCACCCGTCTGACACTTCTCGAGGTCCAGGTCACGATCACGTCTCGCGAGTAGGTCTCAGGGGCACCGTTCCGCACCTGGACCCCTCAACTCGCCCCCTCAACTCGACCCCTCACCTAGACCTTGACACTCCCGCGTCGGCTGCTAGCCTGATCGCTCTTCGGACGAACCCACATGTTCAACGTCACAGCAGCCACAGTTTCTGGCGCCGAACCTTCCAGCACCGCACAGTTCAGCTTGCGGCAATGCCGCCCGTCCGTGCTGACGCTGGATCTCGACGTGACTTCCGCCACCAAGCGTGAGGAGAAGAAGCCCCTGCTCAACTGAGAGGATGCACTTCCCACGCTTCGACCGATTCAACGAAGCCCGGCATCCTCGAGGTGCCGGGCTTCTGTCGTTCAGAAGCCGGCAGCTCGGGGACCAACCAAGACGAGGAGCCCACGGTGTCCCCAGAGTCCATGTCACCAGAGTCCATGCCGCCCGAGCCCCGATCCTGTCGGATCATCGAGTCGACCCTGCGCGAAGGCGAGCAGTTCGCGAACGCCTTTTTCGGAACCGAGCAGAAGATCGAGATCGCCAAGCGCCTGGACGCTTTCGGGGTCGACTGCATGGAGCTGACGTCGCCTGCAGCGAGCGACGGGAGCCGCCGCGACTGCGAACGGATCGCCGGACTTGGTCTGCGAGCCAAGATCCTCACCCACATCCGCTGTCATCCTGACGACGCCCGTCTAGCGGTCGAGACCGGGGCCCAGGGCATCGACATCGTCTTCGGGACGAGCAGCTTGCTGCGCGAGTTTTCCCACGGTCGCAGTGTCGATCAGATCGTCGAGCGCGCAGCCGAAGTGATCGAGCTGCTGCGCGGGCACGACCTCGAGATCCGCTTCTCGAGCGAAGACAGCTTCCGCTCCGATCCGGAAGACCTCTTCCGCATCTATCAGACGGTCGATCGCCTCGGTGTCCACCGAGTCGGCATTGCCGATACGGTGGGGGTGGCCTCACCGCGAGCTGTGTCACAACTCGTGGGCCGCCTGCGCGAGTTGGTCGGGTGCGACATCGAGTTTCACGGACACAACGACACAGGGTGCGCCATCGCCAATGCGCTCTGCGCATTCGACGCTGGCGCAACTCACATCGACACCTCGGTGCTGGGGATCGGCGAGCGTAACGGCATCACGTCGTTGGGAGGACTCGTCGCCGGACTCTACGTTCGCGATCCCGACGGCATTCGCGAACGCTACGACCTGCCCCTGCTCCGCGGGATCGAGAACTTCGTAGCCGAGCTGGTGGGGATCGACGTGCCCTTCAACAACGTGGTGACCGGGTTCTGCGCGTTCACCCACAAGGCTGGCATCCACGCCAAGGCGATGCTCAACAATCCGAGTACCTACGAGATTCTCGACCCGGCCGACTTCGGCCTCGAGCGCTACATCAACGTCGCCCACAAACTCACAGGTTGGAATGCCCTGCGCCACCGCGCCGAACAGCTCAATCTCGAGCTCGACGAGCGCGAGCTGCGAGAGATCACGCGTCAGCTCAAGAAGCTGGCCGATGACAAACCGCTAGGGCTGAGTGACGTCGACACGTTGTTGCGCTCGCATCGTTCACAAGAGATGACCCTGTCATGACCGCGTCGACTGTTTCCTCGAGACCCATGAGTTTCGCCGAGAAGGCGCTGGCCAGGGCCTCTGGCCAATCCGAAGCCCGCGTCGGCGACATGCTCGACGTCAGACCCGACCTCGTCCTCAGTCACGATGCGAGTGCTGCCATCGCCCGCATCTTCGCCGAGTTGGGAGTCGAGCGGGTCGCCATTGCGGATCGCATGGCGATCACTCTCGATCACGCGGTCCCGGCCCCGACGACCAACCACGCCAGAAACCACGCCGAGATCCGCCAGTTCGTCGAACGACAGGGAGTGGCCCACTTCTTCGAGGTCGGACGAGGAATCTGCCATCAAGTTCTCAGCGAGGAAGCGCTCGTGCTCCCGGGCCAGGTCATCCTGGGAGGAGACAGCCACACGCCACACTTCGGCTGGATGGGCGCGTTTGGTGCAGGTCTCGGTCGTTCCGAGATCGCGGTCCTGTGGGCGGTCGGCGAGATCTGGCTCCAGGTCCCCGAGACCATTGCCATCGAGATCGAAGGCACGTTGTCACCATGGGTCTCGGCCAAAGACATAGCTCTCCAGATCCTCGGCCAACATGGCGCCGAGGGTGGCCGCTACTGTTCGGTCGAGCTGACTGGAAGCGCGATCCGGCAACTGAGCGTCGAGAGCCGAATGGTGC
>JANQPS010000636.1 GCA_028285365.1 Thermoanaerobaculia bacterium
CGACCGCTCGGCCAAAGACATCGACAAGTGGATCGCGCGCGGTGAGAAGTACAACTGAGGGACGGCGAGCGCAGGTCGATGTTCAAGTTCTTCCCTCAACGCCGTACCTTCCACCACGGCATTCATCCGCCGGAGTCCAAGGATGCGACCGCCGGTCTCTCGATCCGGCAGTTTCGGTTCGCCGACGTGCTGGTGGTACCGCTGTCTCAGCACATCGGTGCGCCAGCCGTGCCGGTGGTGAGGGAAGATCAGGAAGTGGTGCGCGGCGAGTTGATCGCTCGCCCTGACGGCTGGATGTCGGTGGCCATGCATGCCCCGGTCTCGGGGCGAGTCGAGCGGATCGGGCTCGTGCCCAGCAGCAGCGGTCGCATGGCTCCCGGGATCTATCTGCGACCTCATCCGAGCTCGACCCAGGAGGTTGCTGACGGGACGCCTTGTTCCCTCGACGCGCCCCGTCAGCAGATCCTGGAGGCGATTCAGCATGCGGGCATCGTCGGTTTGGGTGGTGCCGCCTTTCCGACCCACGTCAAGCTCGCGGTTCCCGAAGATCGGCACGTCGACACGATGATCGTCAACGGCGTCGAGTGCGAGCCGTACCTGACCACCGACCACCGCGTCATGCTCGAACAGGCTGACGACATCTACGAGGGCATCCGCTACCTGTTGGCGGTGAGTGGCGCCGAGCGGGCGATCGTCGCCATTGAGGACAACAAGCCCGATGCGGCGCAGCTGCTCGAGGAGAACCTGCCGGCGGACTTGCCCGCCGAGGTCGTCACGCTGCCGGTCAAGTATCCGCAGGGGGCTGAGAAGATGCTGATCTCCGCGTTGCTCGGACGCGAGGTCCCCTCCGGCGGATTGCCGCTGGACACTGGTGCGCTGTGCACCAACGTCGCGACCACCGCTGAGATCGGTCGGTTGTTGCCTCATGGTCGAGGCATCCAGGAACGTGTGATCACCGTCGCCGGTCCCGGCGTCGGCAGAAAGGGCAATTTCCGCATCCCCATCGGCACGCCGCTACGTTTCTTGCTCGAACAGGTCGACGTGGCCGACGACATCAGTCAGGTGTTTCTAGGCGGCCCGATGATGGGCGCCGCCGCGTCGAGCCTCGACATTCCGATCACCAAGGGCACCTCGGGAGTCGTGGCCTTCACCGAGCGCGAGCTGGCACCAATGGCGCGACGCAAGGAGTACGCCTGTATTCATTGCGCCGACTGCCTGTCCGCCTGTCCTCTGTTCCTGAATCCCTCTCAGCTCGGCCTGCTGGCCAAGAAGCAGGAGTTCCAGCGCATGGCGGACGAGTACAGCCTCATGGACTGCTTCGAGTGCGGCTGTTGCTCGTACGTCTGTCCGTCGCACATCCCCTTGGTGCAGCACTTCCGCATGGCCAAGACCGCGGTGCGCCAGGCTGCGGCGAAGCAGCGCGAGGGGGTCGCGTGACGTCGTCGTCTTCAGTGGGAGCGGGCGCGGTTTCCGGAGGGCCCCGCAGGACCCTGTACATCCAGTCGTCGCCCCACATCGTGAGTGGGCGCAGCGTCGATGTGATCATGCGCAACGTGGTCTGGGCGCTGCTGCCGGTGTCGGCCTTTGCGGTGTATGCCTTCGGTTTCGCGGCGCTCGCCACCCTCACGGTGGCGGTAGCGAGCTGCGTCCTGACGGAGGAGCTCGTCGCGCGCAGGTCCGGCGGGGAATCGACCGTTTCCGACTGGTCCGCTGTGATCACCGGTCT
>JANQPS010000174.1 GCA_028285365.1 Thermoanaerobaculia bacterium
CTGATACTCAGCGGAACTCAGACTCCGCCGAGTATCAGGAAGAGACCCATTCCAGCGAGTCCAAGGTTCCGAAGGTGGCTCCCGACGGTCTGGAGCAGCTCGGGAGCGCCGGCGATCGCCAGGACCGCGTTCACGACGAGGCCGGTCAAGAACAGACCGCACGCCCACGCAGGCAGGATGCGTGCACGAAGCGACGCAGCTCCGAAGGCCAGGCCGCCGAGAACCATGAGGACTCCATGGATCGTGTACGTCGCGCCGAGTCGCTTCCAGAGGACCGAGTAGTCCTGCACGCCCTCCTGGATCGCGTAGAGCGTCGAATGCGAGAAGTAGACGAAGGACATTCCGTACAAGACGGCACCGACCAGCCCGAGAAGGCCGATCTTGGGGCGCTGGCAGGCATACAGTCCGATCGTGGCGAATGGGATCACCAGGAACGCGAGGTAGTTGAGCCAGAGCTGCGGCTCGGAGAATCCTCCGCTGCAGACCTCGATGAGATCCGTCAGCGAGTGCACCGACGGGGCGACCAGCGCGGAGCACCCGGTCGCGATTTCGATTCGTCGAGTGGACAGAGGCATTGGAAGATCGATCCGGCTTCGCGCGGGAGGCCGTGGGACGGATCGGCCGCTCAGCTGCGGACTTCGCCGGCGGCCATTCGGTCAGAGTCGAGCGTTCGTCGCCGGACGGCACGAGCCGCGCCCCTCCGGCGACCGGCGGAAAGTCTGGGCATCGCCGGTCGCCCACGCAAGGCGAATGTCCGTCACGAGCGGCGGCTCGCTATGTCGCGGCAGTCGACGCGGTCGCGATGCAGCTCAGCTCGAGCGTACCCAGCAGCACGACCGCCACGACCTCGCCGTCGGCGTAGATCACGCCCGCCGGCTCGGGTGTCGGATTGCCGTACTCGAAGAACTCGATGAAGAGCTCCCGCCTCGGGAGAGGTGGGAGTCCGCAGTCTCTCGCGAGGTCCACGGGCACTCCCGCGACGGTGAGACGCGACCAGTCCCCGCTGAACTGGACGCTCAGATTCGGCGCCGGCGGTCGAGAGCAACCGATCAGGACCACTACGATGAGAGCGATCGAGCGCAGCATTCGTGTCCTGCCGTGTGACGGAGCAGCCGATATTCTGGTCGGATCGCTCCAGGGTTCGCAGGGAGAGTAGGTCTCTCGCGTCAGACTCCTCAACCTCGCCTGTTCGAGATCGCTGCGCTCGGAGTCGGGGCCGCGCGGTTCGCCCCTGGCCAGCCGTGCCCATTCTCAGCCTCGGGGGCTCGTCGTTGCGCGTGGTCAGGCGCTAGTCCCCGAGCTGCACGATCTCATGGACCGTGCCGAACGGATCGGCGAAGGCCGCGTACCGGAGATTCGGTCCGATCTGGGGCTCGGAGTGGATGAGGTCTGCCCCTCTCGCTCGGAGCTCCGCCATCGCCGCTTCGAGGTCAGGCACCGAGAAGCAGATGCACGAGCCGGCCCGCGTGGAGTAGCCCTCGCGAGTCGTCGCCTCCTCGCACTGGTAGACGATCAGCTCGAAGCCCTCGCCCTGGAAGATTCGAAAGTCATCGCCGCCGTCGATCCGCTCGAGACCGAGCGTCTCGCCGTAGAAGTCGTCGACCAGAGCCATATCAGGCGCGAAGACGAGCAGCTTTCCGAACGACACCTGCATGGCAATACCGCCCATACCGTGGAGCCGAGCGGCCCAGGGCCTGCGGACCTCGCCGACACGGCCGCTCAGAGGGATCGAATTCTACGTCAGATGCGACCAGCTGCGCTCTGCGAGCTGGCGGCGGGCTCTTTGCCTTCGCGGAGAGACTCGTTCCCGACTCGACCAACTCTCCATCTGCCCCGGTGGCTCGTCAGCCAGCGGGATTCTCGGCTCGAAGGTAGAAGTAGCGAGCGACGTGACGCTGCTTGGATCGGAAGAACAGGACCCAGCAGAGGCCGAGAGTTGCCGACACTCGGGTCAAGCCGCGAATGTGAACCTGTTGCTCCTCTGCGGTTTGCACCGGCCGTGCGAGAGAATCGTGCTGCTCTGCAATTGGATATCGAACCTGGAAGCCAGGCCAGAGGAGATCGTTCGCATCCATCACGTAGCCGAAAGCTGCTAGGGCGAAGCTGATGACCGCCAGGCTCGCGACGACGAATCGGCTGATGGAATAGCGAAACTGTTTGGATCTCTCGCGATACTCCTCGTAGGATTCATCAGGCCCGCGGAATAACATGAGGGTTCTCTTCTGCCGTACGATGAATCGACCTATTACCTACAGCGCTCGCTTTTGGGTTCGCTCCGAGACTGGGCGCTCGGTCTCCAGACATCTCGAAACGCGCTCCGCGAGGAGCTGCACCCGGATCGCGAGACGTCAACTCGAGAACCTGTCGAAGTCGAGCGCGAGACAGGGCTCGTCTCCCTCGACCCAGGCGTCGCTCCCCGGAGGAAGCTCGAAGGCTTCTCCGGGACCGACCGACTGTTCTCGCCCTGTCGCGTCACTGACTCCAAGGCGACCGGACAGCACGTATCCAACGTGGTTCTGTGAAGGCAGCCCCGTCTGAGGCTGAGCATGAAGCGACCATCGCCAACCTGGCTCATACGTGCCGACCGCGACGTAGGTCGTTCGCAGAAGCACGGTGGAACGCGAGCTTCCGTCCAGAAACTCCCTGAGGTCGTCCGGACGGTCGAAGCCTTTGACGACGATATCCATCGATCTTCCGCCTCCTTCGTTCGGTAGGGCTCGTCGTACCGCAGGACGCGCGCCGGCTACTCAGAGACTT
>JANQPS010000639.1 GCA_028285365.1 Thermoanaerobaculia bacterium
CCAGTTTCACACGTTCGAGATCAGCCCGGACGGCATTTGGGTGGTGTCCGCCTTCGACCCGAGCGGTGGGAACGTGCGCGAGCTCTACAGCGTGCCGATCGACGGGAGCAGGCCGCCACTACGCATCAGTGGCCTGCTGCCGGCACTTGGGATGGGGGGCTTCGAGATCACGGCCGACAGCCAAACCGTGGTCTATAGAGCAGAGCAGGACACCGGAGGTGTCATGGAGCTCTACTCGGTGCCGATCGAAGGTGGTCAGACCACCAAGCTCAACGGCCCGCTGGTCGGTGGTCGCGTTGCGACGTGGGACGTCAGCCCCATGGGAGACCGCGTGATCTACGTCACTGAGGGCGCTACCGGTGGCACTGAGCTATACAGCGTTCCGATCGCCGGTGGCTCTTCGACCAGCCTCAGTGGTCCCCTCGGATCGGGTCGCGGGATTGCGTGGACGACGTTTCCGACTGTGGCGCCGCAAGGACTCCGGGTGGTGTACTCGACCTGGAATCCCTCTAGTGGTCTTGACACGGAGCTCTACAGCGTGCCGATCGCGGGCGGCACGAACACTCGACTCGATGATCCTGGACCCGCTGGCGACGGGGTGTCCAGCTTCTCGCTGAGCTCGGATGGCGGCTACGTGGTGTACCAAGACGCCACGTCGCCTTTCGAGCTGTACAGCGTTCCCATCGCTGGAGGAGTTCGCGTGAAACTCAACGGAGCCCTGGTTTCCGGTGGCAACGTCGGGTGGTGGGCGATCGATCCCTCGAGTCGGCGCGTCGTCTACACGGCAGACCAGCAGGTGAACGACTTCCACGAGCTCTACAGCGTGTCCGTAGCCGGCAGCGGTCGCGTCAAGCTTTCGGAAGGTCTGACCCACGACAGCGTGGTCGACTTCGAGATCGGCCCGCAAGGTGATCGCGTGTCTTTTCAGCTTCTCGTCCAGGGGGCGCCCGAGCTCTACAGCGTCCCGACCATCGGTGGGCTCCCGGTTCGCCTCAGTGGAACCATGGGAGCGAACCGTGCGATCACCTCTCACCGTTTCAGCCCGGACGGCCGCTGGATCGTCTATCAGGCTGACGAGATCATTGACGAGTGGTACATGCTGTTTCGGGCTGCCGCTGACGGGTCGGGTGGGACGGGCCAGCTGATTTCGGTTCTCCTGAACGATCCAGATCGCGACGACAGCTGGCAGTTTGATCCAAGTCGACCGCGGGTCGTCCTGCTCTCGAACGAGCCATTCGCAGACAGCATCGTCCGTCCGTGGGAGGTGCCGCTCGAAGAGCCGCTCTACACGTCGGGGCGTGAGATGGTTGATGAGCTCGATTTCTTCCCGGACGAGAATGTGGTGGATTTCGAGATCGGCCCTGACGGATCGGTGGTCTACAGCGCAACGCAGCTTGGCTTCATCGAGCTTTTTGTCGTGCAGTGCTTCTCGATCTTCTCGAACGGTTTCGAGCCGAGCCAGTTCTGGGACGGCGCGGTGTTCTAGACCAGCGTGGCCGACGTTGCGTCACTGAACGCACAGCAGCGCGGGAACTCGACTCACCACGGTCGAAGGCCTCGCCTCGGTCTTCGCGAGCGGCTGGCCGTTGCGATCGCGATCCTGTCCAACGAGCGCAGTCACCGGCCGTCGGGACTAGGACGTGGTATCGCCGGTTGGTTTCGGCCCTGACTCCTGAGACGCGGGGGAGTCGAAGTGGCCGGCTCGCCGAGAGGTGAACCGGCCATGGCGCCGACGATCCTGGGGGCGCGGGCGAACCCGGGCGCTCAGGCCGATCGGAACAAGATCTCGCACCCCGTTCCGGCGAGCACGCTGTCGAGCGCCGATCGCGAGTCGGCGTCGAGTGCACCATATGCCTCCCTCAGCCACTGCAGGCACTTGCCCTGATAGGGGAAAGGTCGCTGCACCCAGGGCTGGCCATCGATGGTCGTTTCGACCTGCTCGTCGCCGCTCATCAGAGCCTTGGCGTTGGCGACGAGGAACGGCGCGTAGACGCGGCCGACCTCCGTCAGCAAAGGCGCGAGGCGATCCTTGAGCGCCTCGGTCGTGATCCAGTCGGACTCGGTCGGCTCGATGCCCGTGAGGTCGTCCATGATGTCGACCCAGGCGTAGACGCGGGGAGCACGTTCGAGGGTGACCGCCATGGGCGTGGGGTCGAAGCGAGCGAGCTGACTGAGCTGGCCGTAGGTCGCGAAGTCGCTACTGCCGGGGCGTTGACCCATGAGGAACGGCTGGCGTTCGAGCAGCTGAGCGAACGCGTCGAGGAAGCGCTCGTAGCTCGACTCGATGACCGGAGCCGTGGTGTCGTTGGAGCCCACCACCCAGAGCCGAGAGATCTGACGCTCCTGGAAGAGCTTCTTCTGTTTCTGCATCTCGTCTTCTGGTGCGGAGATGCCTCGCCACCTGGGAAGGATGTCGCCGGACTTCTCGATGTCCGGCTCGTAGTACCACCGGTAGTGGAACATGGCCTTGGTGAGCCACTCGTCGGCGTAGTCTTCCAGCAGGGCATCGACGAACCCGATCACCGGGTCGACCGGTATGACTGCGGGTCCCGGGAGCTCGTCGTCGAAGCGTCTCAGAAGTGGTGTCGAGTCGACCACGGCCTGGAGTTCGCCGTCCGAATTGGGCAGGTAGAACGTCGGCAACAGGGAGACCTTGGGTTGGGGAAGGTCACTGCGGTCGTGCGGCAGATTGAGCATGAGCCGGTAGGGGATCTGCCGATAGCGCAGGGCCGAGATCATCTTGCGCGTGTAAGGCGAGCCGGGTGCACCGCGAAGGAGGAGGGGTTCCTGTTTCATGCAGCGTCTTCCTGTCAGAGTTGCTGAGTTCACGTGATCCGAGCGCAGGCAGCGGGTCCGGGGAATCTAGCAGCCGACCGACCGGTCAGTCCGGAGGTCGGCTTGCGCCATTGGCGATTTCTTTGGTCAAGAAGGAAACCCCGCACGGTGTTTTCGACGTAAACGGAGCCAACGCTCGATCGACCTCAGTGCATCTCGAGAGGGACCCTCTATGAACCAGATCCTCCAAGACGCTCGCTACGCCACCCGCACCCTGGTGCAGCGACCTGGATTTACCGCTGCCGCCGTTCTCACGCTGGCCCTCGGCATTGCCGCGATCACGGTGGTCTTCAGTCTCATCAACTCGTTCTTTCTGAGAGCGCTGCCGTACGAGAATCCTGATCGTCTCGTTCACGTTTGGCAGAGTGATGGTGCGCTCGGCTTCGACACCCTCCGGGTCTCTGCGCCCAACTACGAAGACTGGAGGACTCAGAGTCGAGAGTTCGATGACTTTGCCGGCTACTTCTACGGTTCCCTCCGTCTGGGAGGCGGTGACCGACCGTTGCAGCTCTCGTCTACCCATGCGACCACGAACCTGTTCGAGGTCCTCGGTGTCAGCCCGCAGATTGGCCGTCTCTTTCGGGAAGAAGACGGAGCACCGGGAGCCGAGCGGAGCGTCGTCCTCAGTCATGCCTTCTGGACCCGACAGTTTGGTGCGGCTTCGGGGGTGATTGGCCAGACCCTCGA
Organism: Thermoanaerobaculia bacterium; assembly: GCA_028285365.1. Lineage (GTDB taxonomy): Bacteria > Acidobacteriota > Thermoanaerobaculia > Multivoradales > Multivoraceae > JANQPS01. The sequence goes on from JANQPS010000639.1 coordinate 3,523, forward strand.
GCTCGACGGCACCATGTACGAGATTGCGGGTGTCCTTCCCAGTGATTTTGTCTTCCCGTTCAACCGGATGGACGTCTACGTTCCCCTCGCGCTCGAGCCCTATCGTGACGATCGCGCGAGCAACGGCCCGCTGCTGGTCGTGGGCCGGCTGAGTCCGGAGAGCTCCCCTGAACGAGGACAGGCGGAGCTGGCGACGATCATGGAGCGACTGGCACAGCAGTACCCGGATACGAACGCACAGAAAGGAGCCAACGTCGTCGACCTGCGCTCCCAGTTGCTGTTCACCTACGACATCTTCCGCGTTGCGTTTCCGGCCCTCCTGCTGGCGGTTGGGTTCGTGATCGCGATCGTCTGCGCCAACATCGGCAACCTCCTGCTGGCACGTGCTGCCGACCGTTCGCGGGAAATGGCGTTTCGGCTCACGCTCGGCGCCAGTCGATGGCGCTTGATCCGCCAGCTGCTCACCGAGAGTGTGCTGGTGGCTTTGGCCGCGGGAGTCGTGGGTAGCTCGGTCGCCTTCTGGCTGGCCTCGGCCGCCGAAGCAGCCATCCCTGGAGATCTCTACCGTGTCGGCCAGATCGAAGTCGACGGGATCGCTCTCACCTTCGCCTTTCTGGTCTCGATGGTGGCTGCCGTCACGTTTGGCTTGCTTCCAGCCGTGCAGTCGACACGGCTCAACCTGGCGACCTCTCTCAAGGAGAGCGCGCGAGGAGGTGGAGCTGGAGCCGGTCGTCGGCGTCTGCGTCAGGGACTGGTGATCGCACAAGTGGCGCTCGCCGTCTTGCTGGTGACTGGCGCGACGTTGATGGTGCAGACCTTCGTCGCGTTTCGCACGGTCGATCTGGGCTGGAATCCCGACAACGTGGTGACCATGGAGATCACGTTGCCGAGGGAGCGCTACGACAGTGATGCCAAGGAGAACGCGTACTACGACGATGTCCATACGAGACTGGCCGGTCTTCCTGGCGTCGCAAGAGTCTCGACCGCCTATCCGCTAGTCCTGAACTTCGAGCAGCTCGGCTCGGCCTTCGAAGTCGAGGGGCGCGCTCCCCGGCAAGACGAGACCCTCTACACCAATACGTTCTGGATCTCGCCGAGCTACTTCGACGTCATGGAGTTGCGACTGCGCGAGGGGCGACGCTTCACGGAGGCCGACGGGGCAGACGGAGGAGCGGTCGTGATGATCAATGCCGAGATGGGCGAGCGCTACTGGCCCGGTGAGAGTCCGGTCGGGCGCAGGATTCTGGTCCGCGAAGAGTGGCGCACGATCGTCGGGGTCGTCGACAATGCGGTGACTTACGATCTCGACGAAGAGACGCCGCTGCTCACCTTCATGCCTCAACAGCAGGTGTCGACGAGCCGTCGGTTCGTCTTGGCCCGCACTGAAGGTGATCCGACGAGTCTGATCGAGTCGATGCGCGCCGAGATTCAGGCGATCGATCCAACGCAGCCGATCACGACCGTACGCACACTCAGAGAAGTGATCGATGCGTGGATGGCACCCTGGATGATGGGCATCGGAGGATTGAGTTTTCTCGGCCTCTACGCGTTGCTCCTGGCTTCGATGGGACTCTACGGACTCATCAGCTATTCAGTGGGTCGTCGCACCCATGAGTTCGGCATTCGCAACGCCCTGGGAGCCGACTCTCGCGACACCTTGAAGCTCGTCGTGGGTGGCGGCGTGCGGCTTGCCTGTGTGGGTTTGGGAGTTGGCCTCGTGGGGGCGTTTTTCCTGGTGAGACTTCTGGAGTCTCTCCTGTACGGTGTCAGCGCGCTGGATCCTCGTTCGTTCGTCGTGACGTCAGCAGTGTTGCTCCTGGTGACCGCGATCGCCAGCTACCTGCCTGCGAGCCGTGCGGCTCGGACGAATCCGCTCGAAGCCTTGCGCTACGAGTGACCGCCAAGGGCCTCGGATCGGCCGCCTCGCAGGAGCTCGGGGCTGCGTGCTGCGAGACTCCCTCGGAGGTCGTCGAGCTGCTCCGCCAGATCGGCGGCCGACTGCGTTCGAGCGTGCACATCCCGTGACACGCATCGGAGAATGAGCTCGGCGATCTCGGTCGGAACGCCCGCGCGTAGCCGTCGCGGGTCTGGGGCCGGGCTCTCGAGTTTCTGGGCGAGCAGCTTCCTGACGGAGTTGGTCTCGTATGGAAGTCGTCCGGTGCTGAGCTCATAGAAGACCATGCCCAGAGCGTAGATATCGGTGCGGGCGTCGACGGACTCGCCGACAATCTGTTCTGGTGCTGCGTATGCCGGTGTCCCCAGGAAAGCCCCGCTGCGGGTGACCGTGGCTGCCGATTGGAGTCGTGCAAGACCGAAGTCGGTGATGTGGGGCTCACCGTGCGCATCCATCAGCACGTTGGACGGCTTGAGGTCGCGATGCAGAATGCCCTGACAATGAAGGCTCTGCAGTGCCGAGGCGAGCTTGGCGCCCAGGTCCAGGACAGTTGCCGGTGAAAGCGCGCCGTGCTCCTTGATGGTGCGGGCGAGGTCTTCTCCCGCGATGTACTGCATGGTGATGTAGTGACGGCTGCCGTCCTGTCCGAGGTGATACACACGCAGCAGATTCGGATGGGCGACATCGCGAGCCAGGACGACCTCGCGCCGTAGGCGCTCGACAGCGCCGTCATCGAGAGCGGCCTGCTCGCGGAAGATCTTGATGGCGACATCGGCTCGAAGCATCGAATCAAAGGCCCGAAACACCACGCCGGTGGCTCCGGACCCGAGTCGCTCTCTCAACTCGTAGCGACCGTCCAACAGTTGTCGCTGTGGTGACCGGTTCTCGCTGAGCGGCCGAGTCCTCACGACTCCGCTTTCGGAGCCCGAATCGGCCTCCTCGGCGGACACGCCAGTGTCTGAAAGCTCTGCGAACCAGCGCGCAAAAAAGGGGTTGGCAATGTGATACTGCGTCTCGTTCTCGGCGACGAATCCGAGGGTCTCCAAGCGATGCAGGCCACCGCGCAGGAGAGTCGAGCCGAGG